>JAJFLS010000804.1 GCA_021772595.1 Opitutales bacterium | reverse complement strand
ATACTCTTACGATGCAATCGAGTGGTTCACTCTAGTCTCAAATCTCGACGACATTCAGACATCGAATCAAACCTTAGGAATCGATATCGTTACATTCGATCTTCGCGATTTCGCAATGGAAGGATCGCCCATCTTCGCCAGACTTGCCGTATCCCGAATCGAATAGGAACGTGCAAAGATATTTTCATTATCCAAAGGTACGAATCGAAACGCCCTTCGACCAGGGTTCCTGCATCAATCACCGAATCGCCGATCTCGTAAAGCGTGTATTCAAAACCGCGCGGTCAGCCACATGCCGAGATTTTGGATACTTCCGAAAACCGTAGGGTCGGCGCTCTTGACTGGGCGTAACGACGTGAAGACCGTTGCGCCGACCCTACGACTACCCTCACTCGCCCGCTTCTTTTTCCTTCAGGGCTTGGTCGTAGGCTTCCATCATTTCTTTGCTGACTCGGTATTTGCCGGCGCAGCGCGGGCAATTCACCTCGATCAGCTCCTCGCCCAAAAAAAGCTCTTCTGGATCCTGCCGCCAAACGGGATCCAAGGCCTGGAGGATCCGCTGCATATCACAGCCGCAATGCCAACGCACGACACGCGTCTCGAGCGGATTCACGACCTCGGTCACGTTCAACACGCGAAGATCGTCGATCGTGAGATTCTTGAACCATTCGCGGTCGTAGTCCGGGTGGGCCGTCACGATAGCGTAAGTCTCTGCGTCCAAACGAAAGAAGCGCGCTGGACGCTGTTCGCTTTGCTTGTAAAACTCCTCCGCAGCCCGCAGCGGATCGTTGCCCGTAAACGGGACGACGCTTCGATGCAGGGGCTTGGCGCCTTTCGCCACTTCCTGAAAAAACACGTTCTCCTCCGCCTCTTTCACATTCTCCGTGAAAACGCGGCCGACGACATCTCCGGTTTCCGTGTCGCCGCCCAGAAACACGTTTAGCAATGGATCCTGGAAATTGATCGTCCACGCCAGCACCTCGTTTCTAGGACGCGATACGCAATGCAAGACAAACGCCGCCAGGGCCGTCTTGAGCAAGTCGTCCGCCCGCGCGTCGATCTCGATCCGATTGTCCTTCCGGTGAAGATAGTAATCGACGTACAGGTCGCTAAAACTGGCCATCGCCAGCAAGACGTTTCGCTCGCGAACGAAACTCGATACGATCGTAAATACTGGTTCACTAGATGATTCAGCTTCAGCCATCAGGATTCGCAAGAAAACCAAACCCGCCCGCCTTGTCCAGCCTAGGGCTACTTTGTTAGAGACTGTTTTAATAGTGGAAATACAATCGGGGCGGCGCCCGAACGCTACCAATAGAAAGGAATCTCAGGGTAGTGAACGGGCGCCGCCCCGTTCCAACGATTCGCCGAACTGACTTATTTAACACTCTCTAAGAGCTTTAGCCGCAAAAAGGCGCAAGAGTCGCAAAAAATAGAATGAACAAAGACAGCGAGATTTTCGAGTCAGTTCAAAAAACGTCACCGCTTCTCTAGGATGCCTCCGCTGAGCGAAGTCAAATAAGGATGGCTCATGCTTCGCCAAATAAGGTTCTTTACCTCCTCCAATTCAACGGGTTCAAATCTTGCCCTTTTTGCGCCTTTTTGCGGCCAATTCGCTCTTCCCCCATCCCTAAATTTTCAACCACGGAGAGCACGGAGGAACGGAAAATAGATAGATGTTTTCGAATCCTGCCCTCGTGGGCAGCATTTGCTTTCGCCTCCGTCGAAGACCCCGACTCGTCGGTGGTTCCCCCGCGAACTCCGTGGTTTATAAAACGTTTTGGGAAATCCCCAAAGCCGCGCTACTTTTTCATGAACCGCTTGAACTGACGGTCCTTCCGATCCCGGTTGCGCTGAGACGGATCCTCCGTGCGCGTGATGCGTAATTGCTGCCCGGACACCCAGACTTTCTTCAACAAGCGCAACACTTCCTTCGGCATATCCTTTGGCAAATCGACTGTGCTAAAATTGTCGAACAACTCGATGTGCCCGATGTGCTTCGCATCGAGTCCCGCTTCGTTCGCGATCGCGCCGACGATATTGCCTGGCTTAACCCCATGCTCGCGGCCGACTTCGATTCGAAAACGCTCCATTCCTTCCGCAGGCGATCTCCCATCGGAGCGCCTGTCATTGCGGCGCGGCTCATCGGTGGAACGAGCATCGCGGTCCCGATCCCTAGAACGTCTTTCCTCCTTCTGCTCAAACGGCTTCTCCTTCTTCGAAAGCTTCTTCTCGTTAAGCAAAAGCGGCTCCTCGCCTTGGAGCAATTTCGCCAAGGCCGCCGCGATCTCAAGCGACGGTATATCGCGCTCTTGCCGATACTCCTCGATCAGCTCGCGATATTCTTCCAGGCCTTCCTCCGCCATGGCACTTGTGATGCGGTCTTTGAAAGTCGATAAGCGTTTGTCGTTGATCGTCGAAATCGACGGCATATCCATACGGTCGATACGCTGATTCGTCGCTCTCTCGATCGTCTTCAGCATTCGCGTTTCCCGTGGAGAAACGAAAAGGATCGCATCACCCGTTCGTCCCGCGCGGCCCGTCCGGCCGATCCGATGCACATACGATTCCGTGTCGTAGGGAATATCGTAGTTGATCACGTGGCTCACGCGATCCACATCCAAGCCGCGCGCCGCGACATCAGTGGCGACGAGAATGTCCAGCTTGCCTGCCTTCAATCGATCGATCGTCCGCTCCCGCTTAATCTGAGGAATGTCGCCGTTCAATGGAGAGGCCGCGAATCCGCGCGCCTGCAATCGCTCGGCCAACATCGTAGTTGCCGTCTTGGTACGGACGAAAATGATCATCCCGTCGAAAGTCTCGCCTTCGAGAATTCGCGTCAGCGCGTCCAGCTTGTGCAGTCCGCTAACCATCCAAAACCGTTGGCGGACCGTATCCGCGGTTCGCGTCTTGGACTTTATCGAAATCTCGACCGGCTCGTTCAGGTACTTCTGAGCGATCCGTTTGATCGGCGGAGGCATCGTCGCGGAAAAAAGAGCCACTTGCCGATCGGCGGGAGTGCGTTCCAAGATCCACTCCACATCGTCGATAAAGCCCATCCGCAGCATTTCGTCGGCCTCGTCCAAAACGATCGTCGTGAGCTCGTCTAATTTCAAGGTTTCGCGACGCATATGATCCATCACGCGCCCCGGAGTCCCCACGATCACATGGACGCCGCGCTGCAATTGCCGAAACTGCGGACGAAAATCCTGCCCTCCATAAATGGGAAGAACGTGGAAACCCTTTAGTCCAGCGGCGTACCCTTGGAACGCTTCCGCCACCTGAATCGCCAGCTCACGCGTCGGCGCCAGGACAAGAGCCTGGGGCTTTTTGGTGCGTTTCAAATCGATCGTCGAAAGCAGAGGCAAGGCGAAGGCAGCCGTTTTCCCGGTTCCCGTTTGGGCCTGCCCGATCACGTCTTTCCCCTCGGCAACATGAGGGATGATTGCTGCCTGGATGGGTGAAGGCGTCTCGTAGCCAATAGCGTTAAGAGTCTTCAATACGACATCCGAGAGCCCAAGTCCCTCGAAACCTGGCTGGTCTGCTGTTTCTTCGTTCATGATCGGTACGCCCCCTTAAGAAAGCGAAAAAGGGGCGGATTAGGCACGCTTCCTCGCCCCTCCGCAAGGTAATTCGCAAAAGGCCAGCTAGGAGCCTGAACAATGTCCCGCTGAGCACATAGGCGTCAACTTAAGTGATTTTACGAATGCAGGAGCCTTTCATAGACCCCGACCTGTCGGTGGCTTGCAGGCGATTTCTCTACCCCTCGCCCAGGAAAACTGATCGCCTGCAAGCAGGCTCCTACAATCGGCTAACTGTCGCTTTCAACTTAAGTTGACACGTATGCGCTCAGTGGACGTGGTAGCTACACCGGGAATCCGGTGTGGGAAACCTTCCCCTTCACACAAGCGACGTATCCGCGATCCCGTCTTCGTCGTAAGAGACGAATTGCTCGATCGCGTCGCAGACTTTCTCTGTCTCGTCTTCCAGCAGGTAATGCCCCGCATCCGGATAGCGTATGACTGTCGCTTGAGGAATGAAGCGCTTCCAGCGATCCAGAAAGTGGTCGCTGAAACAGAAATCCTTCCCGCCCCAAAACAGGGCAACCGGGACTTCGCGAAGCTTCAGCAAACCGTTCTCGATCTGCATCAATCGCTCAAAACTGCGGTGCGTGATATGCATCGGGATGTCTTTGACAAACTGATACACCGCCTTGCGAGACGACCAAGAGCGATAAGGATAAAGTAAACCTTTCTTCACCGCCTCCGGCAAAGCCTTCCTCGAAACCGCCATCTTCGCCGCAGGCCCCGCGAAACCGTTCAGCCCTTGCACGATCAGCTTGCCCAGCAACGGCGCTCGACAAAAAGAAATCCGGCGAGGAATGCGCGAATCCACAAACGCTGCCGTGTTGAGAATCGCCAGCCTGCGAAGTTTCTCGATCCGCTGCAGCGCCATGCCGATGCCAATCGTCCCGCCCCAATCGTGTACGATCAAATCGAATCGCTCGATTTCGAGACTGTCGATCAACTCCTCCAAATCCTTGATCCGCTGATCCAGGCTATAGTCGTATCCACGTTTTGGATTCTCGGAAAGCCCGCATCCAATATGATCCGGAACGATACATCGGAAATTCCCTTTCAGTCGCTGAACCACATTGCGATAATAGAACGACCAGGTCGGATTTCCATGAACCATAATCACGGGATGGCCCTCCCCCTCGTCGATATAGTTCATCTCGAAACCGCAGGACAAGCGCTTCCGCTTCGTCTCGAACGGGTAAAGCGCCGCGATATCGGAAGGAAGATTTTGTAGCTGGTTATCCACGACAACGTCTACCATTCCGCGCCAAGCATCAGGCAATTCAAACCGCTGCCGATTCCAAGCATCGCGACCTTGTCGCCTTTTTTGATGAAGCCATCTTCCGCCGCCTTCGCCATCGTGAGCGGGAGAGCGGCGGAACCCGTATTCCCAAACATGGGAAAGGACGAGTAGTCTTTCTCATGATCCAGCCCCAGCGTTTCGAATAGCAGCTTCTGGTGAGCGCTCCCCACTTGGTGGCAAACCACCTTGTCGGCCGTTTCGTTTTCCCAGCTCAAAGCGCCCTTAAATGCGGCCCAAGTATTCTGGGCCAAATTCACGCCAGCGTGCAGCATCTCCTCGGAATCCGTCTGCATCTCGTAACCCAGCCCCTCCGCGTTCGAGTCGCCCTGACAAAGATCGTTGCTCGAAGTGTCCGCTCGGCAAGCGCCGCCGAGAAGCCGATGCCCTTGCGGGGACAGAGACTCGTGGCACACGACCGCAGCCACCGCTCCGGCGCCGATGGTCAGATTCGCGAAATACGGCTTGATCGTTTTGCGGGTCAAATCTCGTTCGAGAAGCAACTGTATCGTCCGCTCGAGAAGCGGCTTCCCGTTTTCTCCCGAAACCACGATCCCGCTTTTCACCTGGCCCGAATCGATCATCGCGGAAAGCATCGTAAGCGCATTCAGAAAACCAAGACAGGCATTGGATACGTCGAATATCTGCACGTTCTCGCTCAAGCCCATCATTCGGTGGGCGAACGACGCCGTCGCCGGCTCCAGCATATCGCGGCTCACCGAACAGTGGATGCAAACCTCAATCTGATCCGGAGCGATTCCGCTTTTCTCTAGAGCTTTCTTCCCCGCTTCCGCGCTCGCTTCGGAAGGTCGAATGTCGTGATCCCAAAACCGGCGCTCGCGAATCCCGGTCATCAGTTCGAGGCGGCCTTCCGGCAAATGAAGCCTCTCGTAGAGCGGCCCTAGTTTCTCCTCGACGTACGCGCTCGTCCAGACCGTGGGCGGAGCGACATAGGCAAGCGAATCGATAACTGTTGTTTGAATACGCACGAGTTATTAAATGAAGAAGTAGGAATGCAGACGGAGTGTTAACGGAGATGGCGAAGCAATTAAGAAGTGACTACTGTAGACGCGATCGTCGTTGGACCCCGATTAGTCGGGGCTGATCGCGTATTAGCTGAACCCCGAAAACAGAATCCATATTCCCAGACAATCTCACCCATTCTTCATTCCTCATTCTTACTTCTTCCTTTACCTTCCGGTCTCATCGCCAGTCGAATAACTTCTTCATCGAAATAGTTTATCCCCATTCCAGCATCGAGCACCATGCTCGCGCCGTTCATTCCGCTCGACCGATCGCTAATCAGAAACGCGATGGCGTTGGCGATCTCCTGCGTGTGAAGCGACTCTTTGCGAAACGTGAGTTTCTCGCTGAACAAATAGCTTTCCAGATACCCCGGGATTCCCGCTGACGCGCTGGTCTTGAGCGTGCCGGGATTTACGGTGTTGAACCGTACTTGGCTATCCTTGCTGAACGACTTCGCCAAATAGCGAACCGACGAATCGAGCGCCGCTTTTACGGGCGACATGTATCCATAATTCTCTGCGGTGATTGTCAGTGACGATATACTGATGGCCACCACTGAAGCACGAGTGTCCAAATGCGGCTTGAACGCCCTCGCCACCTCGACCAACGAAAAACTGGAAATCGCGGTCGCCTGCAAAAAGTCTTCGCGCTTGGATTCGTGGAACGGCTTGAATCCTTCGCTGTAATTGGCAAACGCGATCGAATGCACGATACCGTGGAGCGTCCCGTGATCGCGAGAAACCTCGTTCGCCAAGTTCTCGATTTCGTCCACGTTCTCAACATCGCAAATGTAGACCGGCTTCCCATCCAGTAGCTTAGTCGTGCTTTCCTTGCGCGCTTGCGAGCGAACGGAGTAGACGACTTTTGCGCCCACCTCTTCCAGCGTTTTCGCCGCGAACCAGGCCACGCTTTTGCGATTGGCCACACCCATGACCAAAACGGTTTTGTTCTCAAGTCCTAGAAATCCCATTACTCTTGCGGCGGCGCTTTCGCCAATGCCACGCTGAAGGTTACAGTCATCACTCGTTTGCCCGCGCCGTTCTTGACCGCGCCGTTCATGAAAATGAATCGCCCCATCTTCTCTTTAAGAGTGACCGTTATAAACAGGTCGTCGCCCGGACGAACAATGCTCTTGAATCGCGCGTCGGAGATCTTCGTCAAAACCGGCACCATATCGGGCTCCGCCTCCAACTCCTCGGCTAGCATTCGGGTCAGGAAAATCGCTCCGGTCTGAAAAACCGCTTCGGAGATCAGCACGCCCGGCATGATCGGATTTCCTGGATAATGCCCTTCGAAAAACGGCTCGCTCTCGCTCACGTGGCGCTTCGCGGTTAGCGACTCCTCGGTTTGCTCGACGACCTCGTCCACAAATAGAAACGGGGGTCGGTGCGGTATCGCTTGGAGGATTTCGTCAGTAGCCATGATTAGATATCGGTCGCGGTTTCGCGTGGCGAGCAGTCCTCGCCGCGAAGTCCATTACGCGACGTGCGCTTCCTCCTTTTTTCCACCGTTCTCCAAAGCCATCAACTGCTTGTCGACCTTGTTAGCGATGATCACACCGTAATTCATAGTGCCCAACCAGCCAGACATGATGATTCCAACAGAGCCCGCGTGGTACAGCCCGGCGATTTGGTTCGGCAATTCCATCGAGACCTTCAGCCCTTCGAATTTCGTACCGAACGACGTCCCGCCCGGATGCCGCGTATAATAATGGAGCGTTCGCGGCGTCGCCGCTTCGAGATGGTTAATCTTGGAGCGAACGTCCGGTATGTACTTTTCAAGCGCGACGAGCGACTCTTCTATCATGCGCTCTTTGTTTTGCTCGTATTCCTCTTCGCTCAATTTCGCCCAATCGCCGTATTTGCCATTCAATGAAGCCACCACGGTATAGCGACCCGTGCCCGGACGCGTCTCTGGATAGTAGACGGAAAACGTGCGGCTCGTCGTTTTGAAATCCACAAGCTCCTCGGAAGTGAAGTGCTCCGCTTCCGAAGTGAAAACGAGATCGCCGATATTGGGAATCGTCTCCCCTTCCTTGATGCCCATGTAGACTTGGCACGAACTCGAATTGATTCTAACCGCGTTCGCTTCTTCGAGATACTCCGAAGAGAAATGCTCCTCGCCTACCAGCCGCTTTACTGTGCTGATAACATTCGCGTTCGAAACAATCGCCTTGCAGCGAATCGTGCGGCGATTATCCGGCTCGCTGTCTCGAGTGCGGCCTGCGACCACGACGCCCGTTACCGCTGGACGATCTCCACCAGGCTCCGCGATCACTTGTTCGACCATGACATTCTTGCGAAGCTCGACGCCGTTCCGTTCCATCTCCTCCACCATTTTTCCAATCAACACGTCGGTGCCTCCTTGAAAAGTGAATACGCCTTTGCTCATGAAGTTGGAGAACACGATCCCAAAGGTGATCGCCGGATCGTCGAGCGTGGATCCATTGGCGTAGGCGATCGGCTCGAGCAAGAGACGGTGAATGTCATCGCGACCCGGAAAGAACTCTTCGAACAACTCACCGGTAGTGCGCTGGTCGTTGTCGTAGAAATTCATCTTTCGCAGATGGACGTAAAACGCTTCCACGCTTTCCCGCGCCACGCCGAATTTTTCGACCAGTATATTCGTGAAATCCTTTCGATCGAAAGTCGTCCACACGTCGAACTGCGGATTGACGAACCGCACGTCCTTCAGTTGGTGGATCGAGTCGGCGATTTCCTTGGTCCAGTACTTCCGGCAAGACTTCACCATCCCGTACGGAAACCCGTGGAGAGAGATATCGAAAATGTGGCGCCCGGGGCGCTTGAACCAGGTGGCCAATCCGCCGAACTGATAATGATGCTCCAGCAAGAGGACGGAATGCCCGCATTTCGCCAGAACATTGGCGCTGGTCAAGCCGCCAAGTCCGCTGCCGATCACCACGACATCGTACTCGTCTTTCACGCCTTCTAGCCAGTCTTTCCCCATAAGGCGCGCAGTGAAGAAAGCTTTGCCCCCGTTGACAACTCCCAAATTCGGCCCCGCTGCAGCCGAGAGATGGCAGGATTGGGAGACTGGGAGATAGAGGGATCGAGAAACAAGGACAACAAGCAAACAACACCAAAACGGCGACCCCCTTCCCTCCGTCTCTTCTTCTCTCTGTCCCTCCTGCTCCCTGTCTCCCCGTCTCCCTTTTCTCCTTGCCAAGGCGATTCTCCAGCTCCAAAACCGGCTCCCTATGAGCAAAACGCGCGTCAAATTCGAAACGAACCAAGGAACGATTGAAATCAAGCTCTACCCGGAGATCGCTCCGAAAGCTTGCGAGAATTTCACCACGCACGTCGAGAACGGCTACTACGACGGCATCGTTTTCCACCGAGTCATTCCGGATTTCATGGTTCAATGCGGCGACCCGACCGGCACCGGCCGCGGCGGCGAGTCCATTTGGGGAAAGCCCTTCGAAGACGAGTGCGGCCCTGACCTCCGGTTCGACAATCCCGGCATCCTCGCCATGGCCAACTCTGGCCCCAGCACCAATGGCAGCCAGTTTTTCATCACCACCGCCAAGACCCCTTGGCTCAACATGCGCCACACCATTTTCGGCGAAGTCGTCGAAGGCTACGACATCGTGCAAGCCATCGAAGGCGTCGCCACCGACGGCGGCGACAAGCCCATCGAAGAACAGAAGATCGTCAAAGCGACGGTCGTCGAATAAGGCGTTTACCTAATTTTATAACGATGAGCACAATCTTCACAGGTTGGGCTCGTTTGTTGCAAAAAGAACACGTTGATTGGCAAATAAAAATCGGTACCTATTGAGCTCTACTTAACAACCACCCCTGTTAGATTTTTAAGCCTCGATTTCAGTCCCCAACCGCCTAGCTCCTCTTTTATAGCGAAGACGATTTCGTTATCACCTTTTTTCAGATCGAGGAAAATAGAATCGAAATAACCAATCGTTCCGAGGTACCGGTAGTCTCTACTTCGAAATCTATTGTCGCCGCTATAGATGAGCTTGCCGTTCACGTAGGCCTGCGCCTGATCGCTGTATCCGAAATCCAATCGTTTGATCCCCTTAGATTCAGCAGAAAGAACGAATTTCACAAGCGACGTATTTTTCCCCTCGGATCTTTCGACGAATTTCGCGATATTAATGACACCAGAAGATTCGACACCAGCTTCGCGCCATTTCAGATCCGGCAACTGCTCCGCATTCAGCCAAGTCCGTTCCACCATCGCCTCATCCTCTGTCGCGGTGGAAACCCAATAGTTAGCAATAGCCGTTTCCTCCAATTCCGGCAAAGGTTTGGCCTGAAGCGCGAACTCGGGGTCTTCGTTCGTTTGGTAACTGAAATTCGCAAAATGCGCTTTCGCATGCCCCTTTAGCATTATCGCTCCTTCAACGTCGCCATGCTTGAATTCGTGTATCTGAAAAAGTGGTTGCTCCATTTCATTGACAAACACTTCCCCATTCGTTCCACGAACAACGATCCGAACATGGTTCCACGCATCGTAGCGGTACTCCACCGGTGCTCCGTAACCGTCGCCATGATACAATTGCCACCCTGCAGTTCGATTAAATATCGGCGTGTATTGAATCGCATCCGGGTTTCCCGATTGATGCGGTCGAACATACAATTCTTCGGAATTCCGATCGTCCTGTACCCTGAACAATATACCCGGAAAACCGCGTCCTTCCGGAAAAGCAATATCGAATTCAATGATTCCATTGTGAAAATCTGGACCTTTAAATTCAGCGATGCCGCCCGGCAAATAAATACTAGGAACGCCGAGATACTCCTCGAATCGGGATTCGTCCGACGTAAGTGCCCAATGAGCCGCATCCATCGGTACGACTGTAGATTCCGGCTTGGCCTCAAGGCCAATTGAGACAATAAAGGCTCCCAATACAGGAGGTAGAATAGTTTTTATGAGATCCATAGGGATGGGAAGATAACAGCCCAAAATGAACAGTCGGGTTGTATTGGATGAAAATTCTTTCATCTAGCGCGTTTTTAAGTGAACACGTTAACAGATTCTGCCAGTAATAGACCCGAATGAGAATCCTAGTCGCCGAGGACGAAAAGAAGATCGCAGACTACATCAAAAAAGGCCTCGACGAAATGGGACATACGACGGAGTTATGTAGAGATGGTGATTCAGCATACAGC
Organism: Opitutales bacterium; assembly: GCA_021772595.1. Taxonomy (GTDB): domain Bacteria; phylum Verrucomicrobiota; class Verrucomicrobiia; order Opitutales; family Opitutaceae; genus Pelagisphaera. Next base: position 3,293 of record JAJFLS010000804.1, on the reverse strand, counting down.
CCGGCGACCACGACGCCATTCGCTGCAGTCGTTCTCGATATCATGCTTCCGGGAAGGGATGGGCTCAGCATTCTGAAAAACCTGCGAGCCCAGAACAACGCCGTCCCAATTTTGATCCTCACTGCCCGCTCGGAATTGAACGAACGACTGGAGGGTTTTCAGCTGGGAGCAGATGACTACTTAACGAAGCCATTCTATCTCGAGGAACTCATCGCCCGCCTACACTCTATCGTAAGGCGCTCCGCCGGAAACGCCCACAGCGTCGTACAAGCTGGCCAACTCTCCTTGAATGTTGTAACGAGAACTTCTAGCTACCACGCAAAACCGATCGATCTTACTAACAAGGAATTCGCCCTTTTGGAATATATGGCTCAGTCGCCCGGACGAGTATTCACCCGAACTCAAATATACGAACATGTCTGGGGATTCGATTTCGATCCCGGCACAAATCTAGTTGACGTATACATACGTCGGATACGCAGCAAACTAGGCGAAATCGAAAAAGGAGACCTCATCGAAACCGTCCGAGGTACGGGATATCGATTGAATGGCTAAACCTATGAGATCGTTTCGACTAAAGACAGTCCTCCTCACTGTCATTCTGAGCAGCGCCCTTCTTGCTTCCACAGGCGTGATTGGTTGGCGGTTGTTGCATAAGGAGTTCCAGGACACCTTGGATGCCAAGATACTCCTGCCCGGACAGCGCATCACAGAATACCATGGTTGGAAATCCGACTGGAAGCATTTTGAAACGACGATCGATACCCTAATCGGTCAAGACTGGAAAAAAGATCGCATTCTAAAAGTGCGCTCCAACATGTACAAGCGCGGCACGGTTTACAAATCCGACAATTGGCCCGAAAATTTTCCTCAGGAAGATATCCCCCGCTTCGAAGCATTACAGGACCGAGTACATATGGTCGAACAAGGCGACAATCCCGGCCTTATCCGCTACTCCCTGCTCGATGCTCCTCATCTTTACACGGTTTCCGCGGGCAATAGCCATTGGCGAATGGCAACGTTAGCCAACCCTGAGCTCTCGCTCTATATCGGAATTAACCTCGATAGCTTTCACGCTAACATTCGCAAGCTCAGAACCTTCTACTTTGGAGCCCTCATAATTGTCGTTATAGCCATTGGAGTGGGCGCTTATTGGATTGCGAACAGAGCGCTCAAGCCCGTGAACGCCATCGCCCAAACAGCAAAAAGCACCACCTCAAAAGAACTCAGCCAACGTATTTCGCCATCCGATCAATTCGATCAAGAATTCGACAGCCTAATCGCCGTAATCAACGAGATGATGGAACGGTTGGAAAAAAGCTTTCGGCAAACCATGCGTTTCAGCTCCGACGCCTCCCACGAACTCAAAACGCCTCTTGCGATTATCCAAAGCGAAATCTCCACTCGTCTCCAAAAATGCGAACCCGAGTCAATTGAGCAACAAACGCTTACACGGCTCCTGGAAGAAGTAGAGCGTTTGAAACGCATCATCCGCAGCCTCTTCCTGCTTTCTCAAGCCGATGCCGGTAAAATGCCTCTGACTCTTGAGACTTACGATTTTTCCGAGCAACTCGAAGCCTTTACGAATGACGCCAAAATATTGTCCGAAGACATCGGACTCAGCATCGAAGCCACCATCGAACCCGGACTCCATGTCCATGCGGACCACCTTATGCTGGGCCAAGTAATTCAAAACTTAATCAGCAACGCAATCAAACATAACGAGGTGGGTGGCTTCGTAAAATGGCAACTTCGCTCCCAAAACGGACAGCTCTCTTTCACGATCGAAAACTCAGGGACCCCAATACCTGTCGAGGATCGACCGCATATATTCGATCGCTTTTACCGCGGACGCCAAAAACGTTCGGGAAATGCCCCAGGCCTTGGCTTAGGCTTGAGCCTAGCCCGGGAAATCGCCTTAGCTCATCACGGCAATCTTGCGCTAGTCCATACCAACGCCACTTCCACTCGCTTCGATTTAACCCTCGCCCAAAAGTCCAGCCCTCGAGTCTAAACGAAACGCTTTCGACTTCCCTTTCAATATACGAAAAACAGGCCTCTTGCACAATGATCCGAAGCTGGCCCCGGCACCAACGGCAGCCAGTTCTTCATCACCACTGCCAAGACGCCCTGGCTCAACATGCGCCACACCATTTTCGGCGAAGTCGTCGAAGGCTATGACATCGTGCAAACCATCGAAGGCGTCGCCACCGACGGCGGAGACAAGCCCATCGAAGAACAAAAGATCGTCAAAGCGACGGTCGTCGAATAAGGCGTTCCACTTCGAATTCTCGAAATAGCCACGATCCGCAAGTAGCTACGCCAAGAATTTCGCGTGGCAATACCGTGTCGTCATTCAAACTTCTCTCTGCCGATCCGTCTAGGAATCCGTCAGTTCGCGTCCGTTTGCAGCGTTGACAAAATCGATCTGCTTGAGGTTTTTCGTCATCGCTCTCTTCCTTCGTCGCCCTTCGGGCTATGAAGGACACGGACGTTCGCTTGTTCCTTCCTGCGTCAGGAAATAGGTTTCCGCCACGCTGAAAAAAGGTTCGAATTCTACCCCGTTTTATCCGAGAAAATCCGTGTGATCCGTGGGCAATATTTCGTTGCCCGTTCGAGAGCCTCAGGACCCAGAGCTCTGTCGAGAGGCGGCCTTGTCTGCTCTAGGAACTCCTTTGTTCAGAAAAGGCCTGGGTATACTACCTCAAGATCCTCCGCTGAAGGAGTGTTTCCATATCGCGTCTTCCATCCAGTATTGCATGGATCAATACGCTGTTTCGACTTGTTTCATATATTACGCGATAGGGTTTTAAATGCAGTTCCTTATAATCGAGCACGCCAACGCGTCGCAGCTCCTTGGGAACGTGCCCTTTCTCCGGCAAATTGCCAAGCGAGAGACACAACGTTTCTAATCTATCCAGCAAGGCATCTCCTTTACCGCAAGCATCGTGTTCCGCGACATACCTCCAAATATCGAGAAGATCGTTCTCCGCCTCCTCCGTTAGCCTGACTTCAAACATCTTCAAATGCTTCGAAATCTAGAACCTATTCGCCGCGCGCGGACTCCGAAGCTCGACGACGGACATTCTTAAACGCTTGACGAATCGTCTTGGGTTTTGAGCGTTCCGCAGACTTCTTGCTTTGGGCAATAATCTTAAGCAAAGCCAAGCTCTCTTGAATCTCCTCGTAACTCTGAAGATCCTGCACAATCGCTTTCGCGTAGCCGTTCTGCGTTATAATGATTGGAGTCCTCGTTTCCTCCACAATACTCACCACCTCGGCAGTATGGGATT
>JAJFLS010000803.1 GCA_021772595.1 Opitutales bacterium | reverse complement strand
CCTGTCTAAGGGAAACGTCGCGCTTTCGGTAACCATGACAGCCTGCTCCACGATATTAGCACCGTTCGTGACCCCCGTCCTGATGAAGCTTCTGGCGGGCCGACTCATTGAGATTAATGTATTGAGTATGCTCCTCTCAATCGTGAATCTCATTATCCTCCCTATCGCAGCCGGCCTCGCGATTCACTATCTACTAAAATCCAGTTTACGCGGAATCATGTGGCGGCCTGTCGCGCTCGTTCTAGCCTTGCTTTGCTACCTTCTCGCCAAATCAACCGTATCGATGGATGAGCAACTATTCAGTCTCACCGGAGCGCTCGTTCTAATGGCAGTGATGCGCCGCGGATGGCTCGAGAAAGGACTGCCGATTATTTCCATGATCGGAATCTGCTACATCGTCGCCATCATCGCGGCAAACACGAGAGACTCGATACTTGCGATCGGATTCGGATTATTTGCGGCGGCGATTCTTCATAATTCGCTCGGATATTTTGCCGGCTATGGAATCGCTCGACTCGGCAAGCTTCCGGAAAGGGATTGCCGAACCGTGGCGTTCGAAGTCGGAATGCAAAACGGCGGAATGGGCTCCGCATTAGCCATTGGCGTTCTCAATAGCAGCAACGCTGCCCTAGGCTCAGTCATTTTTGGAACGTGGATGAATCTATCCGGCTCAATGCTGGCATCCTGGTGGAAGGGACGCCCTCCCAAGGAGGACGTTGTTGATGCGACCCCGCAACCCTAGGGCGTGATCGATAGTGTAACTTTATTCGTCGCCGGATTGAAATTTAATCAAGCTCTACTGAACCCGTTCGGCCGAAAACACATCGCCCGTCGGCTTCACCGGGAGAGTCGCTTTCCAGCGATCAAGCTTGCGGAGTAGTTGCTCAACCACTTCAGGCTCGTTCTTTCTACGGTCGTCCTTCTCGTAGGGATCGGCGGCGATATCGTATAGCTCCACATAGCTCCCATCCATGTTGGCCACTAGTTTCCAATTCCGGTCGACGATCGCGTAAGACACCCAATGGAAAGGCTTGCTCATGGGCGCCGGCCACGCCGACGCCATCTTCCAGAAAAGCGGTTTCTGGCGAACGGGCGAAGGCTTCCCCTTCAATGCCTCCACTTGGCTAAGCCCGTCAGGCTTGTAAGACGCCGGCAGCTCCGCACCCGCGATTTCGCAGAAAGTCGGCAGAAGATCCACGGCGGAGACTAGAGAACTATCATCGATCTTGCCCGCCGCGATTTTCCCCGGCCAACGCGCGATGAACGGAACGCCGATCCCGCCTTCGAAGAGCGCGCTCTTGTAGCCTTTTCTGCCGCCGGTGACTCCTTTTGAAGCGGCGAGATTGTAACCAGCGCCCGTCGCCGTATCGTGCATTAGGCCGAGCTTCGTCGGACCCGCCGCTCGCGCGGGGCCATTGTCCGAGCTGAAAACCACGAGTGTATTCTCGGTCAGTCCCAAACGATCTAGCGTATCCAAAACTTCCCCTATCCGATCATCCGCGTGAGAGAGAACGGAAGCGTAGATATTGTCCGTTTCTTCAAGATCGCGAAAACGCCAGCGATATTTCGGTACCGTATGGAACGGCGTGTGCGGCTCGTGCAGCCACAGATTGACGAAGAATGGCTTTCCCTCTCGGTGGCTCTTTTCGATGAAGGCATTGGCGCGCTCCGAATCCTCATGGACCGGTATCTGCTCTCCCGCGCAGTTGAACGCTCCGTATTCGTCATATCCATACTCGCTCGGCAGCGGCGAATCGGGAATCATGTTATTCGCCAAATGCCATTTCCCGAAATGGGCGGTCGCGTAGCCCGCTCCCTGAAGCAGTCGCGGCAAAATTGGAGCCTTCGTGTCCAGCCAATCCGGCATATTCCGCTTCGCGTTGCTCGGTACCCACGCGAAGTGTCCGTCAATATTGTACCGGGCCGGGAAGTGCCCGGTCATCACCGCCGTCCGGCTCGGCGAGCAAACCCCGCTCGCCACCGTGAATCGATGAAAGTCCGTCCCCTCCGCCGCGAGACGATCGATATTCGGCGTCTTTACATAAGGATGCCCATGACAGCTCAGATCCCCCCAGCCCCAGTCATCCGCGAAAATGAAGAGGATATTCGCCCTCTCCTCTCCTCTGGCAATCGAAGATATCGTGAGCAATAGGCTAAAGAGAAATACTGCTGACTTCAGATTAAATTGAGTTTTAGGAAACAAAGACGTCATGACGGGAATTTCTATCCAAGGGGATTGTTAGGAAGATTATCGGCGAACAGGATTCGGCAATATTCTTAAGCAAGCAATGACTATAATTTAGAGAGAGCCTTTCGAAGATCCCGTAAATACGGGAGGTCTCAGAGCGCTGGACAAAAACCAATTTTATTGAAAGTGTTTCCAAACACCCCTCTCTGCCCAAAACGTTAGCTTATGAAATCGCCATGAACCGGATAAAACTCGGCCTTCTGCTCCTCTCATTCCCGCTCTACTGGTCAACATTTTGCTCCGTTTTCGCGAAGCCCCCCAACATAATAATCATTATGGTAGACGACATGGGCTTCGCTGGCCCCAGCGCCGCTCCTTACAACAATCCTCACTACAAGACACCGGGCATGGACCGATTGGCAAAGGAGGGAATGCGGGTCACCGACTTCCATTCATCCGGAACCGTTTGCTCTCCCACGCGGGCAGGGTTGCTAACCGGACGCTACCAGCAACGGGCTGGTATAGAGGCGGTTATTCATCCCTACAGTCGCCATCCCGAGCATCCCAAAGGCTTGCGAAGAAGGGAAGTCACCTTCGCGGAACGATTCAAGACCGCAGGCTTCGCTACCGGAATCGTCGGCAAATGGCATCTTGGCTATCCCGAAGACGATTCGGAGTTTCATCCCCAAAATCACGGCTTCGACTATTTCCGAGGCTATCACAGCGGCAACATCGACTACATCAATCACTGGGGAGACCATTACGAACACGACTGGTGGCACGATCGCAAAGAGACCCCAGAAAAAGGATACACCACTCATTTGATCAATCGATATGCGCTGGAGTTCATCGATCGACACAAAGACGAACCCTTCTGTCTCTATGTGGCCCATGAAGCGCCTCACGCTCCCGTTCAAGGTCCCAGCGATCCCATCCAGCGCGGGCCGGGCGCAACGACACGCAAGACCTCTGCCGCTGAAGCCATGAAGCAAATGATCCTGGAAATGGATACAGGTGTCGCACTGATTCGCGACAGAATCGTCGAACTTGGATTGGACGACAACACCCTCATTTGGTTTTTCTCGGACAACGGCGATGCTCCTCAAACCGCCACCGGCAGCCCGCAACTCAGAGGGCACAAGGGTTCTGTCTACGAAGGAGGACACCGCGTGCCCGCCATCGCTTGGTGGCCTGGGAAAATCGAACCGGGTTCCATCACGGATGCATTAGGAATCACGCTTGATGTGATGCCGACCCTGCTCTCTATCGCCAGCATCAAAGCTCCGACAGACAGAGCTCTCGACGGAATTGATCTCTCTTCCGTTCTGTTCGAACAAACCGCAGCTCCCGTTCGCCCACTCTTTTGGGCCGATCTATCCAATAGCGGAAAACGATCGGAAGCCCTACGCGATGGAGTCTGGAAGCTCGTCGTCCAGCATCCCGGAGCCAAAGAAGGAACCTTCGAGAACGA
>JAJFLS010000802.1 GCA_021772595.1 Opitutales bacterium | reverse complement strand
AAGTGGATACATCGTCATCCGCGCTGAAGGATTCGTAAAAGTCGGCTTCTCCGTCGCCATTGAAATCGTGGAGTCGAGTAAGGCGGTCCTTGCAGGTCACGTAAATCAAGTCGTCGATCACGAGAACGCCGAAGGGTTCGTAAAGCCCAGCCGCATAGCGTTTCCAGCGCAAGTTTTCGAGACTGGCATTCACGCCATCGACAATCCACACATCGCCTCCGTGGGTTGTCACCACCATTCGGCCGTCTGGGAAGAATGCCAGGGCCGAAGTGCGGAACCAGGCGTTGTAGGGATTTCCCGCGTCGTTCGGCGGAAGCCCGAGTGTATCCATGGTATAGGCACGCGAAGGATCGCCCAATTCACCACTTGTCTCAAGAATCTCCGCCCAGAGCGGGTCGCCACCTGCCAAGAAGCTACCAGGATCACGGGGCGCCTCCCTGCCCAGTTTTCTCGAGCGCATGAAGTTGGCGAAAGAGAACAGACTGCCCTCGCCCGTTCCTGCGTAACGAACTACTTGAATGAGGCGCTCTTCTCGGTCCTCCGGAATTTCGAGCACGAGGTAATTCCCTTCATCCCAATTCCAAACGAGACCGTCAGTATCGCCCCAAACGGCAGCGGTGACGAATTGGCCGAGGGCTTCCGAATTATCGGCCGAGGGTGAACCGAGAACAGCGAGTTCCCCATCATCCCCGAGCTTTAGTTCGACCGCGTCGGCTTTGAGGTTCCCCGAGAAATCGGATTTCGAATCGGAAACCGACCCGACCGCCAGGACGAGCTTCTTTCCGGGATCAACGCGAAGCGTATGCTGCACCGCAGGAAACCGACCCGGCGTGTCGGTCAGTTCCAAGATCTCGCGCTGATCGATGGCATAGGAGAGAACCACTTTATCCCCGTGAAGATAATGTCCGTGGTAGTCCATCCACTCTGTCGGCATCGGCCCGCGGGGCAGGAGGTGGTCTCGCGGATAGGCTAGCGTTCCCTGATGCCCCCAACGCCAAACGTCCAAACCCTCCAGCGGCTCTCCTTCAGGCATGGGAACCCCGCCGCCCCGTTCACGATAGTGCTGGGTGTTCTCCAAATCGAGAAAACCGCCTTTCCAAATGCCTGCCTGATCCATTGAATGGAGGTCGTAAGAAAGGGTCGTCTCCGGATCGATTTTGATCGAGAGAACGCTGGATGTCTCGCGGCCTAGCTGGGAAGCGAGAGCGGCTCCAAAGTTACGTTCCATTTTTTCGTCCTCCGAAACTGAAACGTTTACCGTGGGAAGATTCTCCAGATAGCCATTGTCGATTTCGTTGAAGTCGGAGCGCATCGGACGCATGAATGTCTCGCGGATGTAATGAATCACCGCGTAACGCTCTTCGGGAGTCATCCAGGTTTGCGGCCCCATGAGTCCGTTCCCATTGGTGAGGGTGAGAAACATGGAATACGGATCCGACCCGAATTTCAGCTCTCCCTCGCCGAAAGCGCGTGCGGTAGGCAACGGCGGAGTGATTCCATCGGAACCATGGCAGTTCGTGCAAAGGTTCATGTAGATCGACTTGCCTGCATCGAATTCCTGCTCGCCCAGAGACTGGAGAATTCCGGCGTGATCGGTCGAATTGGGTAGCTCCTCTGTCGTTTGAGCAAATCCGCCTTGAAACGAGGCAACATAAAGAGCCGTAACCGCTAATAACTTTTTTCTTATAGTACCCATTATTCTATGACGGTTGTTAGTTTCTTATCCAGGTATATATCTAGCCCTGATATCGTTCCGAATCCAACCCTATTCCTATTATAGAGCAACTTACCGTTGGCTATCGGCAGGCTTTCGATCCAATCTCTCGCCGACTGTTCGCACCACAGCTTAAGATCATCTGCAAAGCCGGAGTTTGCAAAGCTAAGTAACAGGAAGTTGTTTAGTACTGATCGAAATTTGCTCAACAGTATTGATCGTTTGCGGTTAGGGACGTGGCGATCGCGACGAGGAGCGCATCCTTGCCATCAAAGAACGGAAGATCGAAAGCCGCTCCGGATTCAGGGAATGAGCGAGGTTGCTTCGTTGTAAGGGATCGCTTTCGATCTGGTAGAATTCTTCGACGATGATCTCGTTCGTTTCGAAATCGACCCATTGGGTAAAGCGGAATTCACCCGAGCGGATGGAGTAGCCCATTTGCTCGATGGGAGCTTTCGTAATCCAGGGACGGCAAACTTGAGTCAGGGCGGCAATTCGGAATTCAGTGCCCGGTTTTTGAAGAATCTCTACGAAACTTGTGCCATCGATGTATTCAGGGGCGGGCAATCCGCAAGTCTCGCTAAGGGTTGGGAAAAGATCAATGTACTCTACTATCGCATTCGTCGAGCCTGGTAGGCTATCGGGGGTAGAAACCAAAAGCGGAACGCGGGCATCCAGCTCTCGAATGGTGACTTTAGCCCAATGACCATTTTCCCCCAAATGGTATCCATGATCTGACCACAAGACCACAATCGTGTTGTCGGATACGTCCGATTCCTCGAGGGCGTCAAGCAGCTTGCCGATATTGGCGTCTGCGTAGCTTGTCGCCGCGTAGTAGCCATGACGCATTCGGGCTTGGGCTTCTTCTGGGATTGGTCCTTCGTCGGGCACGTCTGCGAAGGTACGAATTTCGTTATAGTAAAACCAATTCAGATCGGGAATGCCGGTTGGCCGTTCGGTCGAACCGAGCGCTTTCATTTCCGCTCTGTCGTACAGATCCCAGTATTTCTTTGGCGCGTTGTAAGGGGAATGTGGCTTCAAAAAGCCGACAGCGAGGAAGAAAGGCTGGTTTTGCGTGGCTAGTTTGCGAATGGTTTGGGCAGCGTCCTCGGCGATTCTTCCATCGGCATAGGCGTTGTCAGGAACATCGGCATTCTCGGCGAC
>JAJFLS010000801.1 GCA_021772595.1 Opitutales bacterium | reverse complement strand
CGCTACAATTGTTTCGTGAAAAAGACTAACAGAGGACACTCGGGGCTCAATCTTCGAATTCAAGAAGCTTCCGTTTTTCAAGCAGCTAAGGACGGATGAGCCCTTGGTCTGAACGATGCAAACGATCAGCTACGTGAGATTCGTTTTTTGTAGGAGCGGGTTTATCCCGCGATAACTCTCATTCTATCTTATGCAGTTCTGCTCTATCGCGGGATAAACCCGCTCCTACACTGAATTATTGGACAAGCTATTAGAGCGTGACCCTGCGACGAATTCCCGCAAAACTGGTTCAAATCCCACCGCATTTAAAAAAAATCTGCATCATGAAATCAGAACGCGTTCGCTATTTCCCCGGCCAGCTCTTTACCGCTGACAATTGCCAGGCCGAACAGACCTACTACCTTAACAAACTAAGGCGACATAATCGATACCTGCATGGCTGGGGCGTCGCAAGCGGACTAGAAGTAACCGTTAGCCAGAATCGGGTAAACGCCACCCCAGGAATCGCTATCGACTGCGCAGGGAACGAACTCTTTCTCGACGAATCTTTAGAGATGGAAATACCGTCACGGAATAGCGAATACATCGTAACAGCCGAATATCGCGAGATTGAGACCAAACCCGTCCCAGGAATGCGTCGAACATTCTCGGAAAGCGTAGAGCTAGAGAACGAGCGAATCCGGGACTATTGCTACATTTCTCTGAGCGAAGTTGAGGCGGAGAATTCACACGACAGCGACTTCCCTCTTGGCAGCCCAGGCTGTGGGTCAGCCCACCCCATGATTCTCGCCCGACTCGAGCGAGTCGACAAACACTGGCAGGTTCAGCTTTGCAATAGACGGTAGGCAAGTAGGGCTGTCGTTCAATGAGCCCATTGGTAGGGAGGACCGGCTCGGTCCTCCAAATACGCTTCCAACCCTGAGGACTGAGCCAGTCCTCCCTATCTTTTAAACCTACCTTAAAACTGTAGACAATGCGCATTTCAGGTAGGGCTGCTTATCCTTAAGCAGCCGTATTTGCTCCAATCCTGAATCGGTTGCCTAGGGATAAGCAGCCCTACCACCGGCGGATATCGACTTATTAAACACCCTCTCTTAAAGTTTGACCCTGCACGTTCATCCCAAATATATAGTGCTCCGTTTTTTCAATGAACTAATCCCCATATCGATAACGCTGCTTGTCTATCACTCTAATACGCGCCGAACGATCCACATCATTAGCCATCAAATCTTATGAGAACGATCCCCACGGCGCCAACGACTATCACGCAGCGTATCGAATTTTCCGGCACAGGTCAGACGAAGCAACTGACTTTGGATTAGCAATATCATGAAAATACATTCAACTATCTGTATCGCTTTGATTTCGGTCTTGGCGGCCTGCGCCCCACGTTCCGAGACGAGAAACGAAGTAATCGTCTACACATCCGTGGACGACGTCTTCGCCCGACCGGTCGCGGAGCGGTTTCAGCAAGAAACGGGCATCGAGGTCAAGCTCGTCCCCGACACCGAGGAGACCAAGAGCACGGGATTGCTGAATCGGCTCATTGCCGAAAAGAACCGCCCCCAAGCGGACGTGTTTTGGAGCGGCGATCCGGTCCGGGCGGCAATCCTCAAGTCCAAGGGCATCTCCCAGAGCTACGTTTCACCGAAAGCCGAAGGAATGACGGAGGGATTCAGCGATTCGGAGGGCCACTGGTCGGCATTGTCGGCTCGGGCACGAGTGATTATATACAACACCGACCTCGTAGCTCCAGGGCAGGAGCCGAAATCGATCGAGGCGTTTCTCGACGCGAAATGGAAAGGCAAAGCCTGTATCGCAAATCCGCTTTTCGGGACGACCTCCATGCACGCCGCGGCCCTGTTCAACCAATTGGGGGATGCGAAAGCGAAAGCCTTCTTCGCAGGATTGCAGGCCAATGAAGTCGCCATGCTTTCTTCGAACGGCGAGGTCAAACGCCGCGTTTCCGCCGGAGACTTCGCGTTTGGCCTCACCGATACCGACGACGCCAGCGTGGCAATGAAAGAGGAGAAATCCGTGGGCGTGCTCTATCCCGACCAGGAAGGAATGGGAGCCTTGATCATCCCCAATGCCGCCGTCCTCATCGCGGACTGTCCCAACCTGGACAACGGGAGGGCCTTCATCGACTATCTGCTGACCCCGGAAGTCGAGCAAGCGCTCGCCGAAAGCGAGGCGGTGCAGATGCCGTTGCGTCCCGGGGTCTCGGTTCCTGATGACCTAACGCGAGTCGAAGACATCAAAGCCATGCAGGTGGACTACGCGAAGCTCGGCGATATCCTCGAAGATTTGGCTCCCGGATTCTTGAAAAGCTGGGTGGACCAGAACTAATGATCTCGTGCCGCATTCTCGAACAGCCGGGAAGGTGGCGGCTTTTTGGAATCGTCGCCGGGCTGCTTCTGGCGCTCGCCCCGGCGGCAGCGTTGCTGGGCTCGCTGGGATTTTCGCTGTCGGCGCCTGACGACTGGTTTGGCTCCGGGTTCGGCCCCTCGGTGATCCGTACTGTGATTGTGGCGACGGTGGTCGGCGTGGCGGCGATGGCGATCGTGGTGGTTTGCCGTGCGGCATTCTGAGCGGACTCTACACGTTTCCGGCGCGGCGATTGTTTCTTGGAGCGATGGCGTTGCCGCTGCTCGTGCCTTCATTTTTGTGGGCGATCGGACTTTCCATGCTTCGCGCCGGATTGGGGCTTCCGTCGGACAACGTCCTGTCAGGTTTTTCCGGGACTGTAATCGTTTTCACGATCACCGCGCTTCCGCTGGTTCTCTTCGTATCCATGATCGCCGCACGGGGCGTTTCAAAAAGCCAGATGGATGCGGCGCGTTTGGCGGGCGGAGAAGCGTCCCTCTTCCGGCAGGCTCTCAAAAACACTGTTCCTGCTGCGGCGATGGCTGCGGTCCTAGCAGGCGTACTGACCCTGCTATGGGAAAAGTTGTCAAGCAGGTATGTTTTTATATACGGTATATACTAAATCATTCTTGCTAGGATTGTTTTCGCAGGCGTCGCCTCCGATCGGTTTTCTTGATACGTAACGTCTCCTTCGCCGAAGCAGTCGGCTTCCCAGCCGCGCTTAACCTGCTATCCGTACGTTCGCTGGATCGCGAAGTACATGGTGATCTATCCAATCAAGGCTGAAGGAGCAAGAGCCGCCCAATCTTTAAGTCGGGCCATCAAAAGGCCCAGGGGTCAGCGCGGGCGACCCTCCGCTCCATAAATTCGTTCGTCTACG
>JAJFLS010000081.1 GCA_021772595.1 Opitutales bacterium | reverse complement strand
CTGAATGGCTCGATCGCGGTATACGCTGTCGCCGTCGATTCGATACAGAAGGGCCCAAGTGGATACTCGCTTTAGGAATTTGCGCGATTCGCTGAGCATCCGCATTCCCTTCAGCTCGTGTTTCAGCGGCGGGAGCGGCAGCATTTTCTCGCCGGTGGTTCTTAGGAAATCTCGATATTGGTTTCCGGCGGCGTCCCAATCGGCATTCCGTATTCGTTCGAAGTCTTGTTCCGAAGCGAGGATCAGGGGCCGCTCCGTCCGTATCGAGTCAATGGAGAATGTGGCGGCTTGGGTGTATCCCGAGAAAGGCAGGAAAGAGAGACTGAGCAACAGAGAGATGAGTTTCAATGTCGATTGGATTTTGCTGACCATGCGATAGAATGAAAAGTTGTTAGAAAATGGAGACATTGCTAAAGTAGTCACTGGACTCGTATTCAATCTCTTGAGTACTGAATAAAAAACTGATATTGGCATGCATTTTAATTTGCCCACGGATTTTCACAGATAACTTCACATTAGTAATTTTTCAGACACTGACATAATCAATATTAAGGATTTCCAGTAGAAAGTATCTTTTAATTCATCCGTGTAAATCCGTGCGATCCGTGGGTGAATCAAGTTTCAAACAACAGTTTGTTTGTCTATCACTCCGTTTGATTCTGCGCTTCGATAGCATTCATCAGAATCTTCAGCCGTTTGACATTTGCTCGGGTGGATTCGAGAACGGGAAATACGTGAGTTTCAAGGGTGACGTGGCTCACTGGGGCGTCGTTAATGAGCACTCGTAGCTGTCCAAGCCAATTTACGCCACCGTCTCCAATCAACCGGTTTTCCCATTTGTCGGGGGGAATCGGGATGGCGTCTTTGATGTGAACATTTTGGATATAGGGTCGGATCGCATCATAGCCTACTGGATACGCCGCTTCTCCGGCGACTACGGCATTGGCTGGATCCCAGTTGATACCTACGTTATCCGCATCTATACTTTGAACGAGCTTCGCTGTATTGGTTCCGGTGTCGCAAAAGAAACCGGGTTCGTTTTCAACGGACAACTGCAGATCGAACTGCTGGGCGATTTGCCCGGCTTCTTTGAGAAGAGAGATCGCCTCGTCCGTATCGCCACCGCCATTTCTCATGAAGCTGAATACGATTACTCTGGGCGCTCCTAGTCGGTTCGCCATTTCGCATGTTCTCGGGAAGATTACTTCCATCTCATGACGGATTTTTTCGGTTTCCGACAATGGGATTTTGAATACGCCAGGCGTTAGCGCGGTGAATTCGATTTCCTTTTTTTCAATCTCTCGGCAAAGGCGATCTTCCACTCCGGATTTGAAGTTGGGAACGCGGTGTTCGTAGGAGTCGATGCAGCGGAGTTCGTACTTGCGAAAGCCGAGCCGCTCGCCCTCTTCGAGAGCCTCGTCTAGATTGAGCGAAATTTCGTCTGTAAGGATAGCGAAGTCCACGATTCAGGAGGTGGGCAGTAGAAGAAAAGCCATTGGTTTGGAACGGCTTGCAGAGTATTCGGGCGATTGAGGTTTGAGAGGTTTTAGAGGGCTAATTGAAGTACGAGAATCCCTCTATTTCGACTGCGTCATCGTTTTTCGGTAAACCAAAGCCTTCGTTGCTCAGGCCGTCTGATACGCCTTCTTTTTATCCGATGCGAGCCGCTCCTGCGGCGGGCGGAAAAGAGGCTAGGCTTGGCCAGCTCTCGGTTGATCGCCTAGCCCCTCAAAACTCAGCTATATTCGAATATGATGAACATTTCTTCAGCGATTAAAAATTTTAAGCCATTGGCTTTCATGGGATTAGCCTTACTCTTGCTGCCGTTGGGGCGAGCAGCTCCGGCGAGCGAAGATTTGCTGGGAAAGTGGGTTATGATCCCGCGCGAGAGCACCAACGTAGATCTTTTCGGGACGGTTTCTCTGGATTTCCAGGAGATTTCCGAAAAGCGGGTTTTAATGACGCAACGATGGGGAACTTCGCGCTTCCGTTCGGATACCTTCGATTTGAAGCTTGGCGGCGTGGAAAATGAGTTCGAGATCGATCACAAGGCATTTGTCAGCAACGTATTCATGGGTGTGCGTCGTTTGGTCGGAGGAACGCGGCGGATTGTCGCCGATTGGGAAGAGCCGTTTCGCGTGTTGAATTTCGTGGAGAATTATCCGATCCAGTCTTCGCAAGGGGTGAGGGAATTCGAAAGCCGCTCGACCTTCGCGCTGGACGAAACGGGAGCGACGCTCACGTGGACGATTCAACGCCCGACTCGACCGGCGGATCAGCCGCTCGTTTTTAATTTGAAGCGAGAAGGCTATCGCGAAGCCTACACGAGAGAAGGCTATCGCGAAGCCTACACGATGGACATGGTCGCGGACTGGGAGATCGACGGGATGCTGCCGGAGCAAGCGGCGTTGATCACGTTGCAAGGAGTGGTTAACGAGGAAGCGCCGCTGTTGTATTTTATGTATCCGGAGACGTGGGATTTTCGATTTACGGATGAGATCGCTGAGTTTTATCAGGAGCGGAAACAGTTTACGTTTAAGAAGTTGAGGTCGTTGCGACAGGCGCTTCAGACCTTCGAGGGGAAGGTCGAAAAATACATCGTTTGGGACAAGAAGGAACGAACATCGCTAATCGTCGCTTTCACGCTGGCCGGGTTGGAGGACGCGATCGTCGTATCGGAGGATCTGATACCGCTGATGGAGGAATTCGGATTGGAGAAGATCGAGGATTATCGAGGTCGGTTCACCGGACAAAGCGACTTCGAGATCTACACCTGGGCTTACGAAGCGTATTGGGATCGCTGCAGCAAGGACTATATCGTCTGGATGGGCGGAGAGCACGGAACGCGCATGCGACCGGGGGTGGCGGATTTCGGGATGTATCACGAGTGCTTTTTCAACGACCTTTCGACCGACGCTGCCGACCCAGACGAAGCGGACGAGTATCTCTTGGCGGACAAGCTTTTTTCCGAAATGAACGAAATGGGAATGTGCTTTGGTTGGCACTCGTATGCGAAGGACAAGGAGCGTGACCACGTTAAGTTAGCGTCGTCTCACGTCATCCGCGTGTCGGGCCTGCATACGCTGCCCAATATGAGTTTCAATACGCAGGTTCCTTTGTCTCCAGGATTTGAATTCAAGAACAATCACAATGTGGAGCCCGGGAAGACCTACGCGCCGGAAAAGAAAGTCTATATCGCGGCGGTCCAAACCGATTCGCTCGGCATCGGCGCATGGACGCGCCCGGGACGCGGCGAGATTCCTTACGCTTGGCAGGTGACCAAGAACTGGCTTTGGATGGGACCGTCCATGCTCGAGATGTTCTATTCGCAGGCCACGCCCAACGATCTTTTTATCGGCGGCCTTTCCGGTCCGGGCTACATGTATTCGAAGGCGATTCCAACGAGGGCCCTGCCTAGCGTCGTGAAGAAGTCGCGTGAAATGATGGAGGCGCTC
>JAJFLS010000009.1 GCA_021772595.1 Opitutales bacterium | reverse complement strand
GCGGAAGGGTGCTGGCTTGATCGTTGTTTTCGCGTTGTTGCCCGATGGTGGGCTTTGGGCTCAGAAGGAGTTGGAAAGCGTTTCGTTCGAGAAAGCCAGCGAGTGGCTGGAGGCGGATCGTTATGAAGATGCCAACCAGGCTTTTGGGGAACTGCTGTTTCAGATGGAGCGTTCCGGGGAACCTTCATCCGATATTGCCGCGGTCGCTTTCAATCAGGGGCTCAGCGAATATTTGCAAGCGGAGAGCCTGCGGGATCTGTCGCCTCGCGACGCATTAGCGTCGGCGGTTCGAGCGCGCGATTCGTTTCTGCGGGCGTCGCGGGAGCGTCCTGCATTTAGGCGAGCGAGTCTTCGCTTGGAGACGCTGGCTGGGCTGGTTGAAGAACTGGTTATTCTCGTGGAGGAAGAGGAGCGAAAAGAGCAGGAGCAGGACGCGAAGATCGAAGCGTTGCTGGAACGATTGCAGAAGTTGTTGGACGATCAGCTTGAATTGAGGGAATCGGTTTCCGACGCGGATGTGGACCGGCGTCCCGCGGGTAGAACAGCTCGATCCCAATCGGCTCCGCCCGTAAGCGTTCCCAGCGATGCGGAAACGCTGGCACCCGATTTTTCGAATAGGCAGGTGTTGTTAGAAAATGAGGGAAAGAGTATCCAGATAGTGATGAAGGATCTGGATCTCGAGTTTTCGCTAGAGAGCAAAACCGCGGATCGACCGCAGCCAGATCTGATGGAGACGATAATGAAGAGGCCGTTGGAGTTGATGGCGTTGGCGATTGATGCTCAGACGGACGCGGCCGAACTGCTGCAGCAGTGGAATTACTGGCCGTCGGCGCGGACGCGACAGACATCGGCGGCGGATAGCTTACAGGAGATCATCGATTTGTTCGCCTCGAATAGCGATAGTGAGGGCGACATGGATTGGGAAGATGAAGAATGGGATGAGTATTCAGAAGGTGAGGACGGGGAGAGCATGCCTTCATCGCTGCCGATGCAGGGAGAATTTCGAAAGGATGCGGTGATGCAGCCGTTGCCAACGCCAAACTTTTCAGCGGAAGAAGTTCTGATGGAGGAGATGGGCAGCCAGCAATTCCGACAGGAGCAACGGGCGAAAGCGAATGCAGGAAAGGTAGGGAAGGACTGGTGACGAGGCGATTCCTAATGTTCTTGATCCTTGGGATGGGATTAGCGTGCGTGAGCGATGTATCGGCCCAGGAAGCGCGTCTGGATTTCAAGGAAGCGTGCTGGTTTATCGATGAATTGGCGACGGCGGTGGTGTTCGTCGATGCGGAGGAAGAGCCGAACATCGTTTTGCCAGACGAGAGCGACGAGGTTCGTTTTTTCGATGCATCAGTGGTCGCGTTGGAAAATGACAAACGGGGGAAGTTCGCTGCGGTCATTGAATTCATGCCGCAGCGGACGGGAGTGAGAACATTTCCGTCGATTCGGCTGGAAAGCGGCGATAAGAGCTGGGTTTCTCCAACGAGACATTTCGCTGTTGGGGAACCTCACGAGACGCCCGATATGCGCTTCGAGATACGCGTGTCAAAGGAGCGAGTGTACGAAGGAGAGCCGTTGCGTTTGGATTTCGTATGGCAGTGCGATTTGCCGGTGGGGCAACTGCGCGATCTTCGACTGTATCCAGATTTCTTTAACGACACATCTGTCACCGTAGTAGTGCCCCGAAGCGCTGCGACCGAAAAGGAGCAATTCGGAGTTCCGGTTGGCGGGCGACGCGTGATCGCGAAGCGGATCAAGTATGAAGGTTCTGGTGAAACGCGTTTAGGCGAAGTGAGTTTCCCGATCTTCGTCCAATTCGATGAAGCCGGCGTTTACGAACTTTCGCGGACGCGATTACTTTGTTCGCGCCTGCTCAACAAGAATTCCCAATCGAACCAGTACGCGGCGTATTTCAACAATGGGTTGTTTGAGGCGGTGGATCGCTCGGTTCTCTATGAGAAGCTGGAAGCGTTTTCGAAACCTCTCGAACTTGAAGTACTGCCGTTGCCTGAAAAAGGAAGGCTGGAATCGTTCAGCGGTCTATTCGATCCCGAATCGATTACCGTATCGGTATTTCCTGACACGGTGGAAGTGGGACAATTGATGGAGATCCGAGTGGACGTGGTTTCCGACGCTTGTTCGGAAATGCTGAAGCTTCCTCAACTGGCGATGCAATCGAGCTTGAGAAACCGTTTTTGGGTGGGGCAGGAGATGAACGAGATCTGGCGTCCGGATGGACGCTCGTTCGTGGCGCGGGCTCGTTCGCTGACGGTAGAGTCGAACTTTTTCCCGAGCTTGTCTTTTCAGGTCTTCGATCCGGATGCGGGGTCCTATAAGACGGTGAAGTCCGATGTTCTTCCCTTGACTGTGAACGCCGCCAATGGGAAATCGTATTTCGCGATCGGAGCGATCCCCGGGGCTAAGAACGGGATTGCGGCCAGTTCCGAAGGGGTTTGGCACAACTATGAGGCGATGATGATGAACGATGTGTTAAACGGATTATTAGGAATTCTGGCGGATGGCTTTTTGGTCTTCATACTTTTAGGGCCGATATTGTTCGTCGTATTGATGCCTTGGGTACGCGAGGTGCGTCGACGGGAGCGTGACGAAATTTATCGAAGACGAAAAGCGGCCTACAAGCGATTCAAGAGCGAGGCGGCGTCAAAGGGAGAAGAGGTCGAGGCGCTACGCGTGTTCATCGCTGATTGCTACGCTCGCAATGCATCCGCCATGACCGCTCGTGATGCGGCGGAACTGCTGAGGAAATCGCGCGGGGAGGAATCGCTTATCGAAGGCGTCGAGTCGCTGATCCAAGCGGTGGATTCGAAAGTCTACGATCCGACTGGACGCGAATCGCCGCGAGAAGGAGATGTGAGAAAGCTGGGGGATCGTGTTTTTCGGCTTTTGGGTCGCGGGGTGATTCTGCTGTTCGCGCTCGGTTGCGGAATGTTGACGGATCGAGTAGCGGCGGCGGATTGGGTGGCTTCGGAGGAGGCCTTCGCTGAGGCGCTTCGATTTTCGGAAGAGAGTCTTGATTCGAGTTTGATCGAGTCCAAGTACGTGGCAGCGGCTCTCGAATTCGAGGCCTGTGGCGAGGCGGGGATTCGGAGCGGACTGGCGTGGTACAATGCCGGCAATGCATGGTTCAAGGCGGGCGAAATCGGCCGAGCGATCGCGAATTATCGTCAGGCCCAATCTCATCTTCCATTTGACGATCGCGTGGCGGAGAATTTGGAAGCGGCCCGAGCATTGCGGGTTGACGGTTTTTCGGGAGAAATTTCGAAGCGAGACTGGCCTCGGCGCTGGCTGTTGGCTGCACTTGCGGTTAGCTGGATCATCGCGTGGGGGCTCGCTCTATTTTGGGTGCGCTATCGAAAAGCCGCGCTTGCGGTTTCGGCGGGAGCAGTCTTGGCGCTGTCTATTTATTTGGCGGGTACGGTTTATTGGAGAGCGACCAATGGGAATGAGGCAGGGGTACTGATCGTGGATGAAGCGTATGGC
>JAJFLS010000800.1 GCA_021772595.1 Opitutales bacterium | reverse complement strand
ACGCTCCTACATTTAGCGATCACCGTCCTGTAGTTCGACTGCTGCGGACCAATCACATACTGCCGCATTCCCATGCCTCGTTCGCCCGTTTATTACTTCGATGGACGAAATATGGACGCAGACTGTCAGCTGGTTTTTCGGGCTCGGCGAGCAATACGGAGTGAATCCGGTTATTTTCGGAAGCATCTACGTCGGCGCTATTCCGCTCTTCACCGTCTCCGTGGCCTGGATTGTTCGAAACAAGCGAATCGGCCGGCCGCTTGTCTTGCCCTTGATTTCCACAGGCTTCTGGTTCATCTCCGCCTACCTTTATCTTTTCGTTGCTGGCGAAAACGTTCCTTGGTGGGTCTATGCCGTGGTGCTGGCCCTATTAGGCTACAGTGGATTCGCGAGCTCTCGAAGCATCCGAGCCAAGTTAAAAGCTAATCCGAGACAAGGACCACGGGCAATTTGATTTTGTTCGAATTGGGCTCACGCGAAGTTATTGAGCTTTTCGGAATCTATTGAATACATTTTTCTTCCTTCGCGTCTTTGCGACTTCGCGTGAGCAAAGTTCCTCCCTGCTTTCCAAATTTTCGCTGGCGCATTCTAACGCATGTCCAATACTCGCGAATACACATGGATCGCGACATAGGCCTCGATAGACTAGCTTCCGAAACGCATTGGGATTTCCTCATCATCGGCGGAGGAGCGACCGGACTTGGGGCTGCTGTGGACGCTGCGTCGCGCGGCTATCGAGTCGCTCTCGTCGAACGCGCCGATTTCGCCCAAGGCACTTCGAGCCGAAGCACCAAGCTCGTTCACGGAGGCGTCCGCTACCTCAAACAAGGCAACCTCTCACTGGTCAAAGGCGCCTTGCGCGAACGCGGTCTTCTCTTCCAAAACGCGCCGCACCTCGTCAACCCGCTTTCATTCATCATTCCCAATTATAGCTGGTGGGAAGGTCCTTACTTCGCCACGGGATTGAAATTCTACGATTGGCTCGCCGGCAGCTTGGGCATCGAAAACACCAAGATGCTCGGCAAAGAAGCTGCATTGGAGGAGATTCCGTCGCTCAGATCCGAGAAGCTTCACGGAGGCGTCATGTATTGGGATGGTCAATTCGACGATGCTCGGCTCGCGATCGACCTAGCCGCCACTACTTGGGAAAACGGAGGCCTCGCGCTAAACTACGTCGACGCCAAAGAGCTCATCAAAGAGAATGGCCGAATCGCGGGCGCCCTCTGCGAAGACTCAATCAGCGGTAAAGC
Organism: Opitutales bacterium; assembly: GCA_021772595.1. GTDB lineage: Bacteria > Verrucomicrobiota > Verrucomicrobiia > Opitutales > Opitutaceae > Pelagisphaera. The sequence goes on along the minus strand of JAJFLS010000800.1, from coordinate 15,813 downwards.
GTTCGAAGTAAAAGCGAAATGCGTCATCAACGCGACTGGTGTATTCAGCGACAACCTACGCCAGCGCGATAAACCAGCTGCAAACAAAATCATCCAAGCGAGCCAAGGCGCTCACATCGTTGTTTCACAAGAGCTGCTCCCCCTCAAATCCGCGCTTATCGTCCCGAAGACTACCGACGACCGCGTCCTCTTCGCGATTCCCTGGCACAATCGCGTCATCATTGGCACCACCGACACGCCCGTCGACAAGATTGACCTCGACCCGAAACCGTTTCCAGAGGAAGTCGGATTCATCATCGAAAACGCGACGAACTACCTGAACGTCTCGATCGGACCCGACGACATCAAAAGCGCCTACGCCGGGCTGCGACCACTCGTCAGTCTAAAGTCTAGCGGCTCATCCACAGCGAAACTTTCGCGCGATCATTATATCGAAACGTCAGAATCCGGATTGGTCACCATTGCCGGCGGAAAATGGACCACCTATCGCAAAATGGCGGAAGACGTCATCGACCGAGCAGAAATATCGTCCAACCAGCAGCACCGAGACTGCAGAACGGAGAACCTCAAAATCTCTTGCGGCCAACCAAAACCCGAAGGCGAGCTTCTGCATCCAGACCTTCCTTACACTATCAACCAGATCGAGCACAGCATTTCAGAAGAAATGCCGCGCAATCTCGAAGACATCCTCTCGCGGAGAGTACGGGCGCTCACGCTCGACCGGGAAGCAGCTTCGAGCATCGCTGATAACGTGGCTAGCTTGATGGTCGCCAAAGGCATCATGGCCGAAGACAAGCGATCTGCCTCAGTCGAAGCGTTCCAAGCCCAAGCCGCTTCCAGTAGCTCAGAGAGTGTTAAATAAGCCGAGAATCGCCGATGGTAGGGCTGCTTATCCCTAAGCAGCCGGTTCAGGATCAGCCCTACCTTAGAATCCAGAATGTTGATAACAATCAGCACTTATTCAACAGTCTCTCAGAGGTTTAGCCCGAATACCAATTCAGCCGTTAAGCCTTGGACCTTCCACCCTATGCGGCCCGCTTCCTCTAAGCATACGCTTGATGTCCTAAATAGATTACTGCAAAGTAATACCTTTCAGCCCCCTCATTCACCGGCATCCTCCAAACTTGGCCGACAACAATTTCCCTCATGAATCGAAGAACGTTCGCGAAAACCGCGATTACAGCCGCAGCGGCAGCCAGCCTCCCCACGGCTTCCTTTGGCGATCACCATAAAACGGACGCAAAGATGCCGCGGTCGCATCGTTCGTTCAACATGAAGTTCGCGCCACACGACGGACAATTCAAACACGCTGCCGGCAAAGACGTACTCGACCAAATCCGCTACGCCTACGATCAAGGCTACACCGCATGGGAAGACAATCGCATGCCGAATCGCGAACCCGATACGCAAAAAGCCATCGGCAAGCTCCTCGCTCAGCTCGACATGACCATGGGCACATTCGTGATCTACGTCGATATGAACAATCCCGTTCTCACTGGCAATCGTCTCGACCTCTCGAAGCGCCAGCGCGACCCAGACGCGGTCCGAGAACTTCTCAAAACACGCATAACCGATGGCCTTGAAGTCGCGAAACGCTGCGGAGCCCAATGGACGACTTTCGTACCCGCGGCGACGGATCCCTCCATCTCGCACGAATACCAAACCGCGAACGTCGTCGATCACCTGAAATTCTGCGCCGAGCTCTGCGAACCCAGCGGACTGATCCTCGTGCTCGAATCGCTCAACCCCGTCAGCCACCCGGGCCTCTTTCTCCAGCGAATTTCTCAGGCTAACCAAATCTGCAAAATGGTGAACAGCCCTTCCGTTAAAATCCTAGACGATCTCTTCCACCAGCAAATCACCGAGGGCAACCTCATCTCCAACATGACCAAGGCTTGGGGCGAGATCGCCTACATCCAATTCGGCGACGTCCCTGGACGCAAAGAGCCCACGACAGGAGAAATCAACTACACAAACATCGTAAAGTGGCTGCACAAAAAAGGCTACGACGGCGTGATCGGAATGGAGCACGGCATAATGAACAAAAAGCCCGAAGGCGAACAGGATCTCATCCAAGCCTATCGCTCGATCGATGTGAAAGCGTAACGCTCGAGGTAGGGCTGACTATCCCTAGTCAGCCGCTTACGCTCCTCTTCCAACTCGGCTGACTAAGGATAGTCAGCCCTACCATTCTCTTTCACTGTGTCGCGAATGTACCACTACGTAGTCCCGCAATCGCGCACAAGCGTCAACTTAAGCAGGCTCCTACAATCGAGAAACTAATTTAAATTGGCGCCTATACATCAATCGCGGGATCTGCGACTATCTCCCGTCATACTCAACCGAATACACCAGCATCACGGTCCCATTCGAAAGGGTCTTGCTTTCATTCAGCTTAAGCGAAGGAGATCGACTCCCCTCAGTCAACAACGGCACCCCATCGCTCAGCAGCACTGGAATTACGCCCACCTCGACCGTGTCCACCAATCGCGCGTCGAGCAGACTTCGAAACAAACTCCCGCCCCCGAATAGCCAGATATCTTTCCCTGGCTTCTTCTTGAGAGCGGCCACGGTTTTTGCCGCGTCAGTTGCTATAACGACATCAGAATGATCGCTCGCCTCAAGTGTCCGTGAACAGACAATCGTCTCCATCCCTGGCATGAGACCGCCAGGATTCGATCGGGCCACATCATAACTTTTCCTTCCCATCAAGACCGTGTCGAACTCCTCGAAAAACGCATTAAAATCGATCTCTGGATCCATGATAATCCAATCATATCCTCCACTCCGGTCCGCAATAAAACCGTCAAGGCTCATCGCCACACTGTAGCGAACGCGTCTCGCTTTGGCTTCAGTTGCTTCTTTCATTCCGCGCCCGTTCCTTTCGTTTATTTAACCTTATCCCAATCTCCGGAAAACTTTCCTCCAGAGTCGAATTTCAAAGGGATGATCGCCGGACGAGCCATGAACGACGGTCTCATTTTCCCGACTGGATTGCCAAAATAAGTCGCCCACCAATTGCCTTCCTTATCCTGAAATAGATTGTTGTGACCCGCGCCTCGAATGGCCACGTACTTCTCCCCATAAGGTCCGTAAATACTTTTCGAAGTCGATACCACGCAATCGTAGTAAAGCTTCTCCCCTCCCCGGAATCGTCCTTGCCGGCCGTCTGGTTTTTCCTTCAACCAAATCGCTTGGATCAGATAATACAGATCTCCGCGCTTGGTCAGAAAAACCCCTTCAACATAAGGATCATCTGGATACGTCTCTTCAATCAAGCGGCGAAGTTCCTCGGCGAAGCCGCTCATATCCGGTTTCATCTTAGCGATGCGTGATTCCTGCCAGACAAAATAGACGCTTCCGTCGTCATCCTCGAACAACGAGGGATCGATGCGATTGCCTAAAGGCTTTCCCACTGGATCGACATAGGGACCCACCGCTTTGCCGCTCGAACTTTCGAGAATGAACACCTTCCCGTTTTCTTCGGCATCTTCGCCAGGATGCCAATTCATGCAGCCGACAAGATAGAAATTGTCGTTCACGTAGTGGATTTCTGGAGCCCAGACCGATCTACGCTCGGCCTTCATCCCCTCAAATCCCGGCATGTTCTGCTTGCTCGGCGCAGAGAGAACGAACTCGTTATGCCAAGTCCCGTCTTCTTCGAAACTCCAAACCCGCCCCAGGCTGTGCCAGCTTTTCAGATCCTCCGATCTCCACAAATAAATGCCGTCGTTGTAGTCGCGCGCATGATTATCGCCCTCGAAAGTGCGACCTGGATCGGAAGTGGTCCCGGTCAAATAGTAGGCGCCCTCCTCCTTAACATACGTCACATACGTGTCGCGCATCCAGTAATCGAACAGCGGTTCTAATCTCGCTAGACCCGGAAGATCGCCTTCATTGGCGAAGAGCCATCCGGAAGTTAGGACGTAAAGCAAAGTAAGCAGTTTCTTCATAGAAGCATTTAGATTGTGGAAGATCTTTTAACGCCCGCTCGAGACAAATTCAAGGCTCAGCCGACGCCGCAGAACATCTTTCGCATACGCGGTATAGACCCACTTACCGTCCGGACTAATGCGAACATAATTGCAGCGCGGGCGACCTTCAGGCGACGGTATTACAATCAACTGTGGCCGAGACAAACGATCATCCAGCGGCCGTGCGATCTGCAAGCCCAGCGCTGTTCCGCTCAGCAGCCGTCCATCGCCATACATTTGCATGCCATCCAATCGACCCTCGTCATTGGAAGGAACCGCCAGCTTAAACGCGGCCGAACTTGTACCCTCAAGACGACTACCTTTGCCTATCGGAAACGCGTGAATCGTATCGGAATCGAATTCAGCGACCAGCAGGTCGCTTTGGTCGAGCGAAAGTGTAATGCCATTGGGACGCCAACCTAGCGCCGCCGCCTTTTCCCGTTCATAGCTTTCCGCTTCAAGACGCCAAACCGAATTCGTCGACGGGTCCGTATAGAAAATCGTCCCATCATCGAGAATGGCGATGTCGTTCGATTTGGTGCCTTCTCCCAAAATCTTTTTACTCCACGTTTTCGAGTCCCAAGCAACAATTCCGTTCACCTCGCTCGAACAACCATAGAGATAACCATCCGGCCCGAACGCGATCCCATTCGCGCGACCCGTATCGGCGTCGATGAGCGTTTTCGCGCCTGTGTACTTATTGACCTTGAATAGTTGCTTTCGTGTCACGTACGTAAAATAGAAATGCTACTTCTCGTCCCATGCCATGCCTTCTGCTAATTGATGGCCATCGGAGACCGTCTCCCACTCTGAACCCTCCGCAAAAATCAAATCATCCGCTAAAGCGAAACTAGGCAGCAAAAGGAAAGAGAGCACCACTCTATGTATCATGGTTCCAGCTAAACCGGCCAGTAGCCCTTTGGCAATTGAACTCTTCAATGAAGACGCACCCCCAGCCCAAAATTGTAGGAGCTTGCTCCTACAATTTCGCGCAAGAAAGGCATTTCTCAAGGTAGGGAGGACCGGCTCGGTCCTCCGAATCCAGAGCCCAATAAGAGGACCGGCTCGGTCCTCCCTACCTAAGCCAAAGCAACATGCACCCCTCTTATCTCCGTACCTCCGTGAACTCCGTGGTTAATAACACCGTCTAACACGAGCATTTCGATCGAAAAGCACACAGCCCGAATGCATTCGCATCCGGGCTGCTCACCAAAACAACCAAGAGATCAAACCATCAAGGTCTCACTCTTCGTCGTCTCTCATTTCCCTCACAAATTTCATCGTTTCTTCGGCTTGGTCCATCTTCCCTTGCATTTCCAAACTAGTCGCTAGCCCCTGCCTCCAATCCCTAGTTTCCGGCATTTGCCTAACCGCTCTCCGGAAATGGTATTCGGCCGTCACACCATCTCCAGCTTCCATATAGCATACGCCGAGGAATCCGTTGACCCTGCCGTCCTCATTGCCAAGCGAAAGCGTTTTCAGGAAACTCTCTTTCGCAGCGTCCAAATTCCCGATTTTCATTTGGATGAATCCCAGATTTTTCGCAGCCTTTCGATAGTTCGGAGCCTTGTCTAATGCGACTTTATAGAAGTCCATTGCTCTATCATTTTCTTCTCTTTCAGCATGAATACTGCCGGCAAGAAAATATAGAGCCGCGGACGAATCGTCGTTGAGAGAGCTATATACAAGGTCGAGCGCAGCGTCCTGATCGTCTCTCAAAGACATCACCCTTTCGACGATCTCTCCTTCACTGTCGTGATAATGCGGATTATTATCGTCGTCTCCGTATCTTTGTCTTTCCTCATCCTCGTAGTACCGGTCTTCACTCAGCTTGTGCCTCAATTCCTCAAGACGTTCGACGGCCATTTCGCGATTCTCGAAACGAGCGTGGTCATCCGAAAGACGGCGTTCCAACTCTTGCATTTCCTGAGCCATCCGATCCGCTCTCTCATCACTCGCGCGGTGAAGCCGACCGACCTTCTTTTCAAGCTCTTCTTTGAGATAGTCTAATTCTCTCCGAAGCTCTTGGAGCCTGCCCTGTTCGTCTTCGGATACCCTTCCACCACGTTTCTTCCTCGACTCCAACTCGCTTGCATACTCCTCAAGGTGCCCACCCTTGGTTTCGACCTTTCGCGCGATTTCCTGGATCTCGCCTTTCAACTCTTCCATATTCATTTCGCGGCGTTCACCTCCTTCATCTGCTTGCAGATTCGGAATAGCCAATGCGCTGGAAAGAAACGCCGTCAAAGCGAGCACTGCGGCAACGCTTCCGACGGCTGACAGCCAGTCCGTTAATCGAGAAGTTCTGATTCTCCCAATAGCCTTCACACGGCGCGCGAAGGGCGACCCTTTTATTCCCACGCTGGTCGCGTAGCTGCGAGGCAGCTTAATATTCGATACTTTCATAAGACAGTTTAGATATGACGTTACATTACGTGTTTTACGGATTACCTCCTCGTCTCGCATGATCTCCCGCTCAGCGCTTATCTGGAAATCCAACCACCACACCAGAGGATGTATCCAGAAAAGATTGCGAATGAACTTTTGGATGAAGAGCCAAAGATTGTCTCGTTTGTAGATATGCTGAAATTCATGACGCAAGAAGGCCTCGCGCTCCGCTTCGTTAAAGCTCGTCGAGAAAGAGGAAGGGATAATCACCGCAAGTCGCCTAATACCGAATACGCCCGCCACAATGTTTTCATCCCCGCAGACTAACAACTGAGGCATACGCTCCCGAGGCTTGTCCCAAACTCGCTCCGCAATCATCCCCCAACCGCAATCCGCTTCTTCGCATTCCGCGACTATGGATGCGCGAACCCGCAAGTACTGTCGTATCCAGAAATAGGTGATCGCTATAAATCCGACTACCCACACCACCAGCATAGCCGAACTCCAAGGAAACGGCGCCGCAGAAGACGCCTCGACCGATTCGATTTCCAACCAATAGTTCACCTGCAACAACTCCGCAAGCGAGCCCATGTAAGGAGCCACCGCAGCGGAATCACTCGATTCCCGAATAAAGAGCTCCTTCGCCCATTCGAAAATCCACGCTAAGGCAGAGAACGGTATCAGGAATTTCAATATCGCCGACCAAGCCAGCAAGTGACGACTAAAGCTCCAAGACCTTCCCAGCGCAAGCATCAGCAATCCGCAAGCCACCCCGAAAAGCGAGGACTCCCACAGATGCGTTAACAGAAACTGATATACCGCGTTCATTTCTCGCCCTCCTTTTCCTGCGCACGTTTGATCGCCCCTTCGAGCGCCTTGACGTCCTCAAGCGTAAGCTTACCCGACTCCGCCATATGAAGCATGATCGGTTCCGCCGAACCTCCAAACAGCGACAGAAAATCGTCCACCAATGATCCGACCGCGCTCTTTCTCGTAACCGTCGGTTCGAAGATGTGAGCGTTACCGATCTTCTTGGTCCGCTTCACCGCATTCTTCTTTTCCAAGCGGTAGATGATCGTCTGAACCGTCGTGTATTCTACTCGCCGCTGTTTCGGCAATGCCTCCTGAACCTCTCGAATAGAAGCCGTTTCCAGCTTCCAAAGAACTTGCATTATCTCCAATTCCAAAGGGCTTAGTTTATCCGCTGATTTCCTTTTCATATTACTAATGTAGTTAGATTTATTACGTATGTAGTAGAAAGCAAGCGAAAAGTACGACTTTCTCGAAATTCTAAGCGACTCACCCTTTCTAAAGAACGCCTTTGAGCCTCCATCCGATCCTTTTATAAACCACAGAGTTCCTAGAGCAGCGAAGCCGCAACCAAAGGACTGATGAATGGACAACGCTCGTACCTCGCTGGATCTCCGACAAGTCGGAGCAATGATCTCATCGCACTGAGCGAGATGAGCAAGGATTTGTATAAGCTTTCAATCTATTGCCTTGCAGCTTGTCTCGGCGTAGCATCGCGAAGACGGAAGCGAGGAGCTTCGCCCTGAGTCTCAACGAAGGGATCCTAGGAGTGCAACGACTGTTGTCCTATCCTTTAAGGCGTTGATGAATTCCAAAGAATTGGGCATCTACGCTGTCTTATGAAAATTCCTAATCACCAATTGAATGACTCAAAATCTCATTTTAAAAACAAGATTCTGACGGATTGTAGTACGGAGGTACCACCGACGAGTCGGGGTCTTCGACGGAGGCGATGGACTTCGATCATCAGATGATATCTGATTTTCAGACATCACCCCATTTGGAATGATATCTCATTAACAAACCGGATTCGATTAAGTGTTCTTACTTGTTTCGCACTTGAATTTATCGTTCCTCAGGATAATATAAGAAAACCTTAGGATAACTTGTTGGCATCAACAATTTCAGTCCCGCTAACTATACATGGAATCACCGGAAATCTCTGGGTAAATTCGAATACATCATGAATAACTTGGTAAAACGTATTCCGCTCGCAATCGTGTTTGCAGTGTTTGGTTTCTTCACCGGGCGCCTAAATCCAGAGGGTCTCGATGTGATCGACAAAGCAGCTCTTTTCCTGTTCGGTAGTCTCGCAGGAATCAATCTTGGGCTCTATTGGGCAGGGAGAAAGGATTCAGTTCGAAAAGACGTAAACGTGACGATTGGCAAGATAGCTCTAAGCCGAGTCGCCGAACCAACCGCTGGACACGAATCCTCGCTCTACTGAGCTACGTGAGGATCGGTCAGCTTAACCGTTTTAAGATGGAAAAATATGAAGAGACTATGAAGACACTTGTATTCGCAGTCGCAGGATACAACCTCGCCGAAACGGGCAGGATGATAGCGATTGCCAGGGAAGCACGGAAGCAGTTTAACATCATCTTTGCCAGCTATGGCGGGCAATTCGAACACCTCATCGAGGAAGAAGGATTCTCCCTAGCGAAGATGGAGCCGCGGCTTAGCCAGGAGAAACTCGATCGCCTACGAGTCGTTCTCAGCGGCGAAACGCTCAACACTGTGGGATACCTCTCAGCCAAAGAGCTAAAAGCCCGGATCCCGAACGAGATCGCGTTCTTCAAAAAGGTGGAACCCGCCGCGGTGCTAACGGGCTGGTGCTTGAGCGTCACTATCTCAACTCGTTCAGCCGGCGTCCCCTTTGTCAACGTTCTCCACTCCACTAGCGTCAGAGAGTACTACGAGGCTGGGCTTCAATCCTGGCCGGACCGGTCGGACTTTCGCGTTGCGCGCTGGCTGTTCCGAAATGACGAAGAGAAGATGAACCGCTGGATGAGCAGTCTGGTCCTTAAGCTAGCTGCTCCTGCAAAGGCCTATAATACGGTCGGACGAGGCTACGGGCTCCCCAAATTCAAGAGCTTCATCGACTTGATAGAAGGCGACCATACGCTCCTCGCCGACATTCCAGAGTGGGTCGGTTTCCAAAAAGTGCGACCGACTTTACACTACATCGGCCCGTTGCCCGCCAGGATTGACCGACCGATCCCCGATGAAGTGAGTTCCATGCCCCGCGACAAGCCGATTGTCTATTTCGCCATGGGGAGTTCGGGGAAACCGGCGCTCGTCGCAGAGATTATGGAAGGCTTCAGGAATAAGCCATATCGCGTGATAGCTCCAGTACTATCGCACATTGACAAGATGAACGTCGATATTCCAGAGAATGTAGTAGCTACTGGGTTTCTCCCCGCGCACAAGGTCAACCCGATGGCGGATATCTCTGTTATCCATGGCGGGCAGAATACGGTGATGAATGCATGTCTGTCAGGGACTCCAATCGTCGGAATTGGAATGCACCCTGAGCAGCAAGCCAATCTAGACGCCTGCGTACGGAAGGGCTTCGCCATTCGGCTGAACAAGAGACGGGCGACGGCGTCCGATGTCCTGGCCGCTATCGACAAGCTGCTCCACGACAAAACCGCGATAAAGGCGGTTGAAGCGTTCGGGAAGCTTCTTGCAGAATGGGATGGGCCAGCGAACGCAGCTCGTTTCCTGAAAGAGCACTATGGTTGATTCGAAAACGATGCGAGCAACCCAATCAGCGACTGCGGTGAGTTAAGCTTGATCATGAACCCCATCGCAAAGAACACTTTGGCGGCAATTGTCGGTTTTGTCGGCGGCAGTTTGGTTAATATCGGATTGGTCAACATTGGCTCATCAGTGGTTCCTCTTCCCGAGGGCGCTGATGTATCCTCAATGGAAAGCCTCCGCGACAGCATGAATTTGTTTACGCCTGTGAACTTCCTTTTCCCGTTCCTAGGACACGCCCTCGGAACGCTAGCCGGCGCTTTCATCGCTGCAAAACTTGCATCCAGCCATCGCATGAAGTTTGCGATTGGCATAGGCGTTATCTTCCTGCTCGGTGGCACTTCAATGGTCATCACGATCGGCGGCCCCCTGTGGTTCAACGTCTCCGACCTCGTCTTGGCATACATCCCCATGAGCTACCTCGGGGGCATCCTGGCAGGCGGGAAGAAATCTCGAATCCACGCCGAAGTCTCGACGTAGCTACGACGCAGCGCGGCGTGGTTTTCAGACGATTTCTGCTTAAGTTGACGCCTATTCCCATGGCTGGAGCCAGAAAAAGACGTAACCAGCCGTCAGACCGTTTATATTACAACGTTGTAATTTAAACGGTCATACGGCGGTTGGAGGTTCCTTTTGCTGAAATGCTGCCTAAGTCCCCTCCTGTAGCCGCGATCGCGGAATATTTTGGAGACTGTTTTAGAAGTCATAATTTGTGCGTTCCTCAAATTGTAGGAGCGGGTTTATCCCGCGATAGCTCTCATTCTGTCTTTTGTGGATCGACTATATCGCGGGGTAAACCCGCTCCTACAGTGACTAGTTTAGGTGTCACTTAGAAGACGAACCGCGATCAGCGGTCGCGGCTACAGAAGCTGGCTGTGTCAGTTGCGACACTGGATGAATGTCGCCCTATTTTGAACCACCAAATCGGCTCACGTGAACGTTACCTAAGCTTCGGCCCCAGCTTCACTTCAAGGGCCTAAACGGCGGAAGAAGCTTTCAATTTCTGGCGAAATATTTAACAATCTTTTTAAATCACAAACCTTATTGCTTGAGGAAATTATATGTTACGCCATTTAAAATCATTCGCTTCCTTCTTAATTATCACGCTGTCGTTCTCTCTGAATCTGGACGCAGCGAGACTGATGCAAGGCCCCATGGTCGGGGCAATCGAATCCGATAACGTGACGATTTGGTCGCGTGTCGCTGGCGAGAGCGAGCTGACGATCCGCTACAGCGAGCATCCTCGTTTCTTAGACGCTAAGACGACCGAGCCGATCTCCGCCAAGGCCGAGAACGACTTTTGCGTATTCTCGAAGATCGAGGGTCTCAAGCCCAATTCTTATTACTACTACCAGATCCTGCTCGATGGGAAGCCCCTCGACAGCGAGAAGGAAAGCGAAGGCTATCCGATCCTCACCGCGCCGGAACGCGAAACACCGGTGAAGTTCTCGATCGCTTTCGGATCGGGAGCGCGGGCCGATAAAGACGGTTTGCAGGCGATTTGGCTCCAGGTGCAGAACGCACGTCCGCATGCGTTTTTCTGGCTCGGTGAAAACGAAGCCGTATCTGGTTTGCCTCTGGAATTTCAGGCCGAGGCCTACCGTAGACAGAGAAGCGTTCCTTTTCTCCAGCCGCTGTTGCGCTCCATCCCGCAACTCGCGACATGGGACGCTCAGAACGCGACCTCCTCGCAGGAGCGAAAAGAGTCTCTAGAAATCTTCCAGCGCTACTGGGCGAATCCTTCCAACGGGACCGAACAGGCGCCCGGCTCCTATTTCACCTACCAGTACGGGGGCGTTGATTTCATCTTCCTCGACACCTACACCTACCGCGACGAAAACGCTCAGACTACCATCCTGGGCGACGTTCAGATGGCCTGGCTTCAAAAGCAGCTCATCAAAAGCGAAGCGAAGTTCAAAGTCCTCTTGGGCGGCAGCAGCTGGTCAAACCAATCAGCCGAAAGCCAGAACACCTGGATGGCGTTCACCGAGGAGCGCAACGGACTTTTCAGCTACATCCGGGAAAACAAAATTGACGGTGTAGTGCTCCTCTCTGGGGACGACGACGAAGCGGAGATCAAAGCGATCCCAATGTCTCGAGATGGCGGATACGACCTATACGAGCTCGTCAGTAGCCCTCTCGGGCAAGATCCAAGTCCGGACTACTCCGAGGACAACGTTTCCGTCATTGCGATCGAAGAACCATACGCAGAGGCGATGAATTTCGGCACGCTCACTTTCGACATGTCCGAAAGCGACCCGAAGGTTTCGCTCGAAATCATCAACGTTTTTGGCGAAAGCGTCTTCCCTTCATTCGAACTGCGGGCCAGCGAGCTATCCAACGGAAAAGTCTCCTGGAAAAACAAGGTGCCCGCCGAGGCGGTCGCCCACATCGAAGCGAAAGCGGCCAACGCGCTTTGAGAGCCCGATATGCCGCTAAAGAATTTCCTAACCCACCGAGCTGGAACTTCGGTTCCAGCGACAAAGACAGACGCAATCCGTCTGCCGAGCGACACAAGTTGATGATTGCCAAGGTCGGGGCTAATTGCAACAACGTGGTTCATGACTCCGGTCCGGATCCAAATGTTGTCGCTCTTACTGCTCTGCGCTTTGGCGATCACCCCAGCTTGCGATAGCGATACGCGCCCCGCCTCAACCAGCGACGCGTTTCCCGTTGTCGATTTCGGACACGCTCAAGTAACGGTCGAGCTAGCGATTGACCAAGCCACGCAGGCCAAAGGCCTCATGTACCGTCAATCGATGGACGAAGATAAAGGAATGCTCTTCATCTTCGACCGCCCCAAGCAAATGTCTTTTTGGATGCGCAACACACATTTGCCGCTAGACATCGGGTTCCTCACAAAAGACGGCGTGCTCCGCGAAATCTACCCGCTCTACCCTTTTGACGAAACCTCCAGAAAATCGATACGCAGCGATCTGCTGTACGCGCTCGAAGTCAATCAAGGCTGGTTCGACCGGCATGGTGTTAAGCCAGGCGACTCATTCGATCTGGCGAAGATCGAAAATCGCTGAATCGCGGGATAAACCCGCTCCTACAACAGGGCGGACTTAAATATAGGAGCGGGTTTATCCCGCGATAGAATTGATATCACTAGATTAAATGAGATTTGCTAAACTGGTAGGGAGGAACTGTCCAATAGATCCAAGATTTGTTCGTTTCGCCAACTTGTAGGGGCTTCGCTTGCGAAGACCGCAGAAGCAGCTAGTGCATCGTCTTATAAATTACGTTAATACCCATACAATCAAAGAGCGACCTATTGAAAACCACAGCGAAGATTTTATTAAACCACTGAGGACACTGATATACACTGAGAACTTGGCTCAATTCGATCATATCTATGTTCATCAGTGTCCTCAGTGGTTATCGTATTCTCAAAGGTCGTTTCAATGATTTGTATGTATGGAACTTTCGAGATGATGCATCTAGAACTCTTCCTACGCGGTCTTCGCAAGCAAAGCCACGACACAACAAACCCGCTCCTACACTGATCTATTCGACAGTCTCTTACCCCGCCATCGTTTGCATGAGCTTGATGAATGGCAGAAACAGAGAAATCGCTATAAGGAGAACGCTTATCGCCAGGGCCAAAATCAGGATCGGCTCGATCACGGAAGTGACACTAGTAATAGATGCATCTACTTCTTCGTCGAAGATCTCCGCAATCTGATTGAGCATGTCCGGCAGCTCGCCCGTCTCCTCGCCCACTTCGATCATGCTATATACCATGGGCGGGAACAAGCCGGTCGCTTCGATCGGTTTCGCTAGCGGCTCACCGTCTCGCACTCGGTTGCGCACTTTGTCGATGGCAACCATTATGAAGCGATTGCCGACCGCGTCCCTGGAATAGTTCAAGGCCTCCAAGATCGGAACACCGCTCTCCAAGAGAGTGCCAAGCGTACGACAGAATCGGGATATGTAGATCTTCGAAAAGGTATCCTTCAGTAGCGGAACATTCAGTTTTAAAAAGGCGAAAAATATTGCCCCCATATTCGTCGATCGAAAAAGCGTGAATCCGATAAAACCCACAATCGCCGCGCCAAACAGATGGGGAATGTGCGAAGTGACGAATTGACTGATTTCCATCACGACTCGCGTCAAGGTCGGGAGTTGATCCCCATTGAGTTGATCGTCGAATATCTCAGCGAACTTCGGAACCACGAACGTCATGAGCCCTAGAACGATGAGCATTGAAAAACTGAATACGACAGCGGGATAGATTGAGGCTTGAGTAACCTTGGATCGTATCTGGCGCGCTTTATTCAAGTAGTGAGCCAAACGGTTCAGCGCCATGTCCATCGTCCCGCTGGCTTCGCCCGCCTTGACCATATTCAGGTAGAGCTTATCGAACTCCTTCGGGTATTGAGAAAGCCCCTCCGAAAAAGTGTTGCCGGAACGGATATTATCCAGCTGCTGGCTCAGCACCCATTTGAAGGGCGGATTATTTTCCTGCGCTACTAGCACTTCCAGACTTTTGATGAGCGAAAGTCCGTTTTGGAGCAGTGTCGCGAGCTGCCGAGTGAAAATCGAAAGTCTCTTTCCGGTAATGGCCGCGCCAAAATAAGCCGGTTTCTTGACCGTTGAGCGCGAGTCTCCTCTGAGCTTCACGCCTCTGTCAGAGCCGCGCGTCAGGCCCTTCGGTCCCGCCTTTGCCAGCGAAACTCGAGCGGGGGTCAGCCCATAGCTCTTTATCTGAGTGGAAGCCAACTCCCGGTTCGGAGCTTCGACCATTCCGCGGCGCTCTTCGCCGCCTCCGTCCAGCGCTATGAATTCGAATTTCGGCATAACTTCTATCAAGTATACCGTATCACCTCTTCGATCGAAGTCGCACCGGTGAAAATACTGCGCAGACCATCTTCCCTCAATGTACGCATTCCCTGCTCGACGGCCCGCTCTCGGATAATGCTCGCGGGTTCCGCTGCCGCGATTAATTCGCGAATCGGCTCTGTGACTTCAAGCATCTCGAAAATCCCCAATCGCCCTCGATAGCCCGTCCCAGCGCAGACCGAGCAGCCGGCGCCCGCGTAAAACTCCTTGTTGGCGAGCATTCCCGGATCGAGCCCGAGTTGCTCGATCAAAGCCACGCCCGGGAGATATTCCTTTCGGCAATCCAAGCAGATTCGGCGCAGCAATCTTTGAGCGAGAATCGCCTCCACCGATGACGCTATGAGGAACTCCTCGATCCCCATGTCCATCAATCGAGTGACCGCGCCCGCCGCGTCATTCGTGTGGAGCGTCGTTAAAACCAAGTGGCCCGTGAGTGATGCTTGAATCGAAATCTGCGCGGTCTCCAGATCGCGAACCTCCCCCACCATAATGATGTCCGGATCCTGACGTAAAAACGCTTTCAACGCATTCGCGAAGGTCAAATTGATCGCAGAGTTGACCCCGGTCTGCATGATCCCGTCGATCTCGTACTCGATCGGATCTTCGGCCGTCATCAGCTTGGAGCCGACTTGATTCAAGCGCTTCAGACAGCTGTACAACGTCGTCGTCTTCCCCGATCCCGTGGGACCCGTCACCACGAAAATTCCATTCGGCCGATCGATCGTCTTCTGCACGCCTTCCACGACGTCAGCTGGCATGCCCAGAGTGTCCAGATCCAATGAGGTGGCGTTCTGGTCCAACACGCGAAGCACGACGCTCTCGCCGAATTGGGTCGGCAAAGTCGAAATGCGCAAGTCCACCGGCCGGCCGGAAATGGTCAATCGGACCTTGCCATCCTGCGGCACGCGCCGCTCCGCGATGTTCAGATTTCCGATCACCTTGATCCGCGAGGTAATCGGGATCGCCAGCTCCCGAGGAGGAGGAGACATTTCGTAAAGCGCCCCGTCGATCCGGTACCGGATCTTGAACTCCGTAT
>JAJFLS010000799.1 GCA_021772595.1 Opitutales bacterium | reverse complement strand
GCGCCGCCCCGAATGTATTTCCATTTATTAGACACTCTCTTAGGGACTGTCCGATTATTCAATGTAGGAGCAAGTTTATCCCGCGATGCAGCAGGCAGGCATCAGGAAAATCGCGGGAAAATCCGCTCCTACAATTAAACAAACGAACAAATCTGGACTTACTAGATGTCCCTTATGCCGCTGGCCGTCGACAATCCTAATAGCGCCACGTGCATTGTACCCATTTCCTGAATGCATGTTTCGGCGACACAAGAGTGTCCTAAACGCACATTAGGTCATGGAGTTCGCGCTTGAGTTGGATGCACTCGTTATTGGCTTGTCGTTCGAAATTCTCCAAATTGAAATTCAAGTACACACGACTGCTCAACACCTTCCACTCAGGAGTCTCTTCCAGGGGAATGGGTTCGTCTACGGACGTGTCTCCGTTGAAGCCAACTTGATTTTGTCGGCAAAAGCGTCTGGCGAGCGATACAGTCGCCACCAGCTCTGCGTCCTCGCTCGCCTCTTCGGGCTTGTCGATCCAGCGAAGGACATTCTTGAATCTCCGCGGCAAGCCTTGCTTCTCAGCGAAATAGGTCCCCATTTCAAGGGTTGTGGATTCGAGGAAAAACCGTTCTGCGTCGGCCATTTCTATTCCAAGCGTCAAGGCATAGTCGTGTATCGCCTGAAAGGCGTACGGGTGAAGGCGGAGCAACACGAGCTTGCCGAGATCGTGAATCAAACCAGCAGTGTATGACACGCTCTCGAGGTCTGGCAATTCGAGATACCTGCCGGTGAACTGGGCCAGTCGAGCCGTGCCCAATTGGAACATCAGGAAATTTGGCCAATTAGCATTCGGCGGCGCCGACAGCCTGTGCTCTTCGATGGTTAGAAATCTCTCGCCGATTGCGGCTAATCGGTTCTCGCCGAGCATATTCACCGCCATTCGAGGCTCCTCGATAACCGCGGAATACCCCCCATTCTTAAGGTGGTTGCATGAGATCAGGATCTGGACGGTCAGGGCGGGATCGTTCTGCACCAGATCCAAGAGCGGACTCAATGAAGTCGGGCGTCCGGTCGCCGCCATCTTATAAGCAGCCGCGATCGAATCGACAATCGGGCAACTGTCCAAGCTGTCGATTTCGCGCGCCAGTTGTCCCCAGCCAAGCATTGGGCAGCGCTTTTCGGCGGCGGCATTGCTCCAATGAGCTCGTTTCTTTTCTTCGATCTCGCGGTTTAGCTCTTCCTGGTTGAGAAAACCCTCCACGCGTTTCGATGGATCGACGTGAAGCCCGATCATCCGCGCGGCGAAATCCAAGGGCGCCAAATTTTTCTCGAAGTCCGGCCAATTCCTCGTCTGGGCCAGTCGAGTCAGCTCGTCCAGGCATTGCCCGACCGTTGAGGCCCCGGTCGCCTTTGCATGGGCAGAAAGTTTGATAAGCGCTTTCAAGATCGATTCCTCGGCCCCTTGACTGCGAAGCTTTCCTAAGCAATCCGGCATCTTCTCGAGGGTTGACGCCAAAACGTTGAGCATCTCCCTCAGACGGTCAGGATCAATGCGCCTGGCCTGACAAATCGTTTCTTCGTCTTCGAAATGCTGCTGTATCCACGGATCGATGGTGGCCTTGGCGATTTCGGCGAAAATGGTATTGTCGCCATAGGGCTTGATCAGAAAGTTTTGCGCGCGGAGACTAAGAACTTTAACCACGGTGTTTCGATCTCCGTGAGCGGTATAGACAATCACGGGGAGCTTTTCGAGGAAGGAGTCTTTCCTGAGGCGCTCTATCAAAGTCAGCCCTCCGTCTTCTTTCAGTTCAAGCTCCACGATCAGGAGATCGATTTTCACATGCTGCCGGATGAAATCCCAAGCTTCATCGACGCTGTTGACTGCTGCGAAACGGTGATTACCGCGTTTCGCGATGCCGCCCAGCGCCTTTTGAGCTACTTCATCGGAATCGACTAAGAGAATGTTGGCCATTGTATTCTAGATTGCTTTGGTTGGCAGCAGCATTCTAGAATTGGGCATTCAACTTCCTAATTGAGAAGTATCGTTAGATACTTAACGGAATTAGTCAGGTAAAGAAAACCTAGATCGGCGCAACTCCTGAGGACTTCAATCTAAAGTTTCCTAGAGGAAGTACTTATTCGATAATCTTAAATAATGGATACAGTATACAATCAATCCCCCAGCCCCGGTCGTCCGCGCATTGTCTTGGTCTTGCCGCGGATGAGCTTGCTCTTCAGGCGTCGCTCCTTTGAGCCTTTGGTGGGTTTGGTCGGTCTTCGTCGCTTGGATACAATCGAGGCGCTTTGCACCAGTTGCTTGAGGCGTTCGAGGGCAGCTTCCCGATTGGCTTCTTGGGAACGGGCTTCTTGCGATTTAATGACGACCATTCCCGCCTCGGTGATACGATGATCGCTTAGGGCCAGCAAACGTTCCTTGATTCGCTCGGGCAGCGACGAGGCTGGGATATCGAAGAACAGATGAATCGCGGTGGAAACCTTGTTCACGTTTTGCCCGCCAGAGCCCTGGGATCGGATCGCTTTGATTTCGATCTCCCGCAACGGAATACTGACTGCTCCTGAGATTCGCAACATGTTCAAAGAGCTACCGGGCAATGCCCGAGAGGCCAAGATGTAATTGCCTGGCATTTCCTAAACCACGGAATGTCTAAGAGACTGTTAATTAAGTCAGTGTAGGAGCGGGTTTACCCCGCGATAGAGTCGATCGACAATAGACAGAATGAGAATTATAGCGGGATAAACCCGCTCCTACAATTTGGGAAACGCGGAAATTTTGACTTATTTAACAGTCTCTAAATTCAAAACACCACTTGAAATGAAGATCGAAAAAGACGGTATTCTCTACCACGGAGTGCACAGAGGAGCTAAGTCGAAACCAAATTGAACGGAATTTGATGGCCACAAAAAAGCGCGAAAAGTCACAAAAACTGGACTGCCAGGAAACTATCTTGTGCCTTTTTGTGGCCATCAAATTCTTCTTCGCGTTTTAGGTGATCTTCGTGGGCAAGCATGCGGACCCGACCCAGACCTTACCGGCTGCTTACGGATGTCCTCCCTACCATTTTTCATCCGTGCAAATCCGTGCGATCCGTGGGCAAAAATCAATTACTCCATCTGCGTCTATCTGGACAATCTGCGGGCAAAATCTTTGTTTTCGCCCCCGTTCCTCCGTGCGCTCCGTGGTTCATGAAATGTTTGGTTCACTTGGACCGCTGGCCGTGAAGTTCGCGCCTGAGCTGGAGGCATTCTAGATTGGCTTGGCGCTCGAATTTCTCCAAATCGAAATTCAGGTACACGCGGCCGCCCAGTATCTTCCACTCGGGAGTGTCTTTCAAGGGAATGGAATCGTCCGTGGGAGCATCGCCATTGAAGCCGACTTGATTCTGTTGGCAAAGGTGACGAGCGAGCGATACGGTCGCCACGAGTTCCGCGTCCTCGTTTGCCTCTTCGAGGTCGTCGATCCAGCGAAGGACATTGGTGAAGCGCTGGGGCAAGCCTTGCTTCTCGGCGAAATAGGTCGCCATTTCAAGAGTGGTACTTTCAAGGAAAAACCGTTCGGCCGACGATAGCTTCACTCTGTATTTCAAGGCGTAGTCGTGTATTGCCTGAAAAGCGAACGGGTGAAGATGGATCAACAGAAGC
>JAJFLS010000798.1 GCA_021772595.1 Opitutales bacterium | reverse complement strand
AACATCAAAAAATCTCTTCTTCTCTATGATAACCATTAACTTACCAATCTCAAAAAGCCTCTTAACTGGACACTAGTGATCCGAAATGAAAGATTTAGGTATACAACCTACCTTGACGGAAGCGAAGAATTAAACGATCATAATGCCGATCCTGAAGAATGGAAGAACTTGGCAAAAGATCGAGGCTATGCAACAACGTTGGAGGAATTGAGGCGGCATATTCCACAAGATCCTGCTCCTTTGATGAAGACCTCAGTTGAGATACGGTCATTCCATATTCCTCCATTCAAGAGTAGGGAAGAGTACCAAGACTATGTGGGTCATGGTAAAGATATGCTTTACTACATCAACAAGTATTGGAGGTAAAAGGCGGGGGCGTGCGTGGTGGTGCTTGGTTACAGCGGTGGAGGCCGATTGGCTCTGGAACCTGCCGGATTTGGTTCCCAGACTGGACTTGCGGCTCTGCTGCTCTAGGATGCCTGTGACGAAATTTGATTAACGGAACATGATGGATATGAAGAGTATTATCAAAGGATCGTTCGTGGCAGCGTTTGGCTTGGGTCTTGCCGCATCGATGACGATGGGAGCTGGCAAACCCAATGTGCTGTTGATCTCGCTGGACGATCTCAATGATTGGATTGAACCGATGGGTGGGCATCCGCAGGCGCTGACGCCGAATCTGGCATCCTTCGCCAAGGAAGCGATTGCTTTTCAGAATGCCTATTGCGCATCTCCTTCATGCAACCCATCCAGGACTGCGTTGATGACTGGCAAGGCGCCATATGTTACCGGACTGTATACGAATCCGCAGATCTGGAGGCACATCTTACCCGATGAAACGACCCTTCCCGAATATTTTAAACAAGCGGGCTATTGGACGGGTGGAGCTGGAAAACTGTTTCACAACAACATGCCCGATCCTAGGTCTTGGAATGAATACTATCCGTCTTTGATACAGCACTTTCCCTATTACTTCCTGCCGGATATCGACCCTGTGACGGGCGGAAAAATATTCCGTATACAGGACAATGAGATTCTCGAGGACGATCCCAAAGGCGTAACCATGAACATGCCTTATTCCAAGGGGACCTACATCGCGTTTGATTGGGCTCCGCTCCCGTATGCAACGGAAGAAACCGGCGACTATGCATCTGCAAAGTGGGTGATCGATCAATTGGGCAAAAAGCGCGACAAGCCCTTTTTTCTCGGCTGCGGGATATATCGTCCCCACCTCCCGCTTTATGTACCGCAGGAGTATTTCGACAAGTTTCCCATCGAAGATATTCAATTGCCCAAAATACTTGCGGGGGACCTGGAAGATATTCCGGCTGCGGGAAAGAAGCTCGCTGGGGCAAGGAACGATCACAAACGCGTAATCGAAGCCGATCAATGGAAGCAAGCCATTCAAGGTTACCTGGCGTCCGTCAATTATGCCGATGATTTGACCGGTCGAGTACTCGATGCCTTAGCGAAAAGTGACTATGCTGACAATACCATCGTCATCGTGTTCTCCGATCATGGATGGCAGCTCGGTGAAAAAGAACATTGGCAAAAACATGCCCTATGGGAGAATCTAATCAATTGCGTCTTGATGGTTAGCGTTCCAGATGAATTGCTGGGTGAGTCAGCATCGAAACAGAAAGGTTCTAACTCCTACCGGAACGTCTCGCTGATCGATATATTCCCCACGCTAACGGAGCTTTGCGATCTTCCATCCAAGCAAGGCGTGAATGGACGAAGCTTGGTTCCCTTGCTTGAAAGTCCCAACGACGAAGTATGGGATTATCCTGTCATTTCCATGCATTCGAACAATCATTTTTCGATTAGAAAAGGGAACTGGCACTATATCTTTTACGATGGAGGGGGAGAGGAATTGTACGACTTGAAGAAAGATCCTGAAGAGTGGGTAAATCTGGCATTGAAATCAGAATACGCCGGAGTTGTTCAGCAATTGAAACGACATATTCCAAATGAACGAAAGGAATACGTGAAAACCAAACCTATCAGATGGGCAGATGTTTTGTCAGGGGAAACGAAGTTTTACGAATGAAGGAGCGTTGGTTTCGCAGCCATTCCATAGAAATAATGGAGATTTTTGAACCACAGATTTCACGGAGAACACAGATAAGAATTATGCAGAACATTCATCAAAACGCGCAACCAAATCATCTGTGCTCTCTGTGTACCGAGTGAAGCGACACATACAATCTGTGGTTATTTTTTTATGGGTTACTTGTGCTTTCGTTTGTGAGAAATTGGTGATCGATTTAGCCTCTTCCTAGGAAACAATGAATATTCTCAATTATATTTTATGGATTACGATGCCCCTGGCTTGTTTGCCTGTATTCGCGGATAATTATCCGAAGAATCCGGACATCGATATATTGAACTATGCCTTTCAGATCGTTTTAAGCGATGATACGGATTTAATAAAAGTCGAGGCGACTATCGATTTCACTTTTAGAAAAGAGGGAATGAAGACGCTGAGATTGGACTTTGTAGAAAAGTCCAATGAACTGGAGGGGAAGGGGATGGTTGTTGAAGCCATTACTGAACAAGGCGAGCCAGTTAAGTTTGTTCATCATGACGATACGGTTCTTATTCACTTAGCGGCTTCTGCTACGGATAATGAGCACAGACAGGTTGTAATTGTTTACAGTGGAATACCAGCCGCTGGATTGAAGATTGCTCCAAATAAGTATGGAGACCGAACATTCTTCAGTGGAAACTGGCCTAACAAGGGCAGGAATTGGCTGCCCCTGGTGGACCATCCCTATGACAAAGCCACGAGCGAATTCATCGTCTATGCTCCGGGAAAGTACAAGGTGGTTTCCAACGGTCTTCTGAAAGAGGAATCGACAGTGGAGGCGGGCATTAGGAAGACTCATTGGAAACAATCTGTTCCGATCCCCGTGTGGCAGTATGCGCTGGGAGTGGCTGAGTTTGCGGTTCAATATGTGGGTACGTTTGATGGGAAGTCTATTCAAACGTGGGTCTACAAGCAGGATCGAGATGCTGGCTTCTACGATTTTGCGGTGCCAACCAAGCAAGCGTTGAGCTTCTATTCGGAATATGTGGGACCGTTCGCCTACGAGAAGTTAGCGAATATCCAGTCTAATAGCGTAGGGGGAGGAATGGAGGCCGCTTCCTCGATTTTTTATGGAGACAAGTCCGTTACAGGCGAAAGGACAGAACGTTGGCGCAACGTGATTATTCATGAGATTGCTCATCAATGGTTTGGAAATTCAGTAACTGAATACGATTGGGACGATGTATGGCTAAGTGAAGGGATCACCACCTATTTCACGCTTCTGTTTATCGAGCATGCATACGGAAGGGATGCGTTTGTGGAAGGATTGCTGAAATCGCGGGAGACTGTTTTTGAATTCTACAATATGAACCCGAATTATCGAATTGCGCACGACGAATTAAGCGACATGGACAATGTGACTACGAGAATGACCTATCAAAAAGGTGCCTGGATTATGCACATGTTGAGGAATAGAATTGGCGATGTCGATTTCCGTAAAGGGATAAGGTCTTATTATCGGAAATTCTATAATGGCAATGCATCAACGAGCGACTTGATCCATGAGATGGAGTCTGCGTCTGGACAGGATTTGGATGGATTCTTTCAGCAGTGGCTTTATCAAGGTGGGAATCCTAGGTTGAAAGCCGAATGGGACTACGATTCAAATGGCGGATTACTTGAAATCGTTTTGAGCCACGTTCAGGGAGGTGGATTCCATTTTGATATCCCGGTTGAGATCGAGATCGTCTACGGAGATGGCAGTCCTTCTACCACAGAAACGCTGAAACTTGATGAGAGATCCAAGCGGTTTATGATTCCCGTGGAAAGCGAACCTGTTCAGCTCCTTGTGGATCCAGACACGAAATTGCTGGCAGAATGGAAACTCCTGAAAAAGGAGGAACCTGATCTAAGATGAACCAGACAAATCGCCTGCAAGCTACCGACTGCCTTGCTGCGTCTTGGCCTTGATCCTTGAGCCCATCGGGCTCTTTAACCATATTCTAAAATAGAATGAGAAAGAAAAGTATTGTTACTGGTTTCTCGTGTATCTGTCTTCTTGATGCGCTTTGCTCAACTGGGATTTATGGTCAAAATTCCCATGAATCGCTTCTGAAGCAGGCGGAGATTCGTTTGCGGGGCATTTACGAGGAGCGCGAGTTCCGCGCTAAGGCGTTCAACGCGGAGTGGCTTCCTGATAGTTCGGGTTACACCGTTTCCGAATCGATTCTCGGGGCGAGTGAGAGAGTGAAGGCGCGTTATACTGTGGCTAGCGGAGAACGAACAGTTCTTGAGAAACCGTTTGAGGAGGGCGATCCGTTTAATACCTTATCTCCTGACGGAACGAGGATTGTCGAATCGGAGAAAGGGAATTTGAGTGTTCGCCACCTTGATAGTGGCGAGATCATTTCTTTGATAGAGAATGCAGATGACGGTTCCATTCGCAATGGAAGAGCCGCTTGGAGTCCGGATGGCAATCGCATCGCCTTTGTGCAGTCAGACTTTTCCCGCGTCAGGTTACGGTCGATGCTTGAACCGAGCGATCCCTCCTATCCGGAAGTCCGGGAGACGCGTTTCGCCCGGGTAGGCGAGACGATCGCCTCGTTGCGCGTTGGCGTAGTTGATGCAGACGGCAGTGAGACGCGCTGGCTTTCTATTCCCGAACCTGCAGAAGGATTCTACCTTGGGCAGGTCAGTTGGGCTGGGAATTCCGATGAATTGCTTGTGGAATCGTTCAGCCGATTCCGGGACCAGCGCGAGTTTCTCATAGCGGATATTCGCACGGGTGAAATTACGAGTATCTACAGCGAATCGAACCCCGCATGGGTTATTGCGAGCATACGCAAGAATGTCGGACTAGAGTGGATACGAGACGGTCGCGCATTCATCGTTATCAGCGAAAAGGATGGTTGGCGGCACGCCTACATCTACTCGCGCGAGGGTAAAGAGTTGGCTCTGCTAACGCCGGGTGACAGCGATATTATCGAACGCATTAAGGTGGACGAAGCGGGAGGTTGGTTTTACTATAACGCGTCGCCTGACAATGGGACTCAGAAGTATCTTTACCGTGCGCGTCTCGACGGGAGCGAAGAGCCCGAACGCGTAACTCCCATGAACCAGCCCGGTACTCACGACTACGATTTCTCGCCTGATGCT
>JAJFLS010000797.1 GCA_021772595.1 Opitutales bacterium | reverse complement strand
TTTTAACCCGATTCATAGACTCAATCGACCCCAAGAGTAGTGACATGCTACTCGATGAACCTAGATGACCTTCACTTCGCCTCGGATTCGTCCCTCCGTATGCGCCCAGCTTCCGCGTTTGGCGTTGGCTTTTTGGACTTTGGTATTCGCTCTCAATGTTTTCGCAGTAGCCGAGGAGAAGGTTCGATTTTCTATTCCACCCGGGAATGCCGACCATACTTTGTTGGTGTTGGCCCTTCAGGGAGAGGTGGATGTCATGTTCGCTCCAAGCACGGTCAATGGAATAGTGACCAGAAGGGTAGTGGGCAAGTACCGGCTTTCAGACGCATTGGATTTGATGCTGAAGGGCACCCCACTCGTGGCCGTCCTGGATAGCGAAAGTGGAGCTTATGCCATTACTCGCCGAGCGAAGAAAGGAGGTACTAACTCTGAACGCTCTGAAAACAATCGACTACAGAGAACAACTACAAATACCCAAATGATTTTAGAAAATAGCAAATCCTACAAAAAAAGAGGAAGACTAGGAAAGAGTCTCCTCGCAATCGCCCTTGTGGGCGCCCCGGTATCCTATTCTCAGGATGCGGAAGAAGAAGTATTCACCTTATCTCCCTTTTCGGTTTCAGCTGAGGATGACGTCGGCTATCGAGCCACGACGACGCTCGCTGGTAGTCGTCTAAAAACGAATTTGCGCGATGTTGGCGCAGCTGTTTCCGTATTGACCGGTGAATTCTTCGAAGACACGGGAGCGGTTGATGCGGAGAGCGTTCTCTCCTACGCTATGAATATGGACGTTAGCGGTGTTCAGGGCAATTTTGCCAATCAATCGACAGAGCGTACTCAAGTTTCAACTTCTGAACTGCGAAGCAGTCCGGAATCAAATGGTCAGAGAGTTCGCGGTCTGGCTAAAGCCTCATTAACTCGAGACTACTTCCTTACTGACATCGCCTTCGATAGATATAATACAGAGCGCGTCACCATTAATCGTGGCCCTAATTCTTTGTTGTTCGGTGTGGGCAGTCCAGGCGGAGTGATCGATAATTCCTTGAAGAAGGCGTCGGTTAGTAAGAATTTCGGCGAGGTGAGCGTTCGTTTTGGCGAACGAGGTAGTCATCGCGAGATCATCGACATAAATCGAGTGCTTATCGAAGATCGTCTTGCTGTGCGTGTAGCGGCGTTGAACGAAGACAAGCAATATAAGCAACGTCCTGCGATGAAAGAGAGCGAGCGAATCTACGCGAACTTTCAGGCGGTACTAGCGAAGAATGAAAATAGCGAATTCTTAGGCGAAACGCGTTTGAGCGGTCACTATGAGGACGGTAATACATTTGGCCATCCGCCGAATATTATACCACCGACAGATCATATTTCTGATTGGTTTGTGACTCCTGATCGAGCTGCTTTGGAAAGTGTATTAGGACCGCTGGACGATAAAGGAAACATCAACTGGATCGACAATGGGATTCACGAGCCTATGCAAACATTTGGATATGGCGCAAACCCCAACAATAATATATCCACATTCGCCTTATCTTTCGAGCAGTTCACTCTCTTCTATGGAAGCCCAAGTGCTCAAAAACCCGGTATAACCGGAGTCGACGGTACAGTTGGAGTCATTAATTGGGGTAGCAATAGCGATGGGCTGCCTGCGTACAGGCATCAAGGCTCGGGAGCGTTTATCGGTGGGGGGAATACACCGGGTTTTCTGACCCCTGTTATTCTAAACAGAAACGTTATCGACAACCAGAACCTCATGATCGCCGGAACGACACCACAACGTGAAACGGATTTCGATGGGCACAACATTACGCTTCAACAGGCCTTCTTCGGTGGAAGAGGCGGACTTGAGTTGGCTTATGATGAGCAGTCATTCTATAATGGATATCGCTTGCCGTTCAGCGGGAGAAACACTGGGATTGTTTCGATAGATTATAGCGAAAAACTGGCGAGTGGAGAGGATAATCCAAATGTGGGTAAGCCGTTCACCAAGCAAAATCGAAATGATTTTAATGAGCGGGCAACGGATCGCCAAGCGATACGGGCGACGGCTTTCTATGAACTGGACTTCTCGGAGCGCGATAATGGAGGTTGGCTAGGGAGGCACGTTTTTACGGGCTTCTATAGTGAGCAGGAAAGAGAAAGCATAAGAGTTGCGACTAGTTCTGGTTGGGTTGACGCATCGAGCGCTACGGATATTCAAGGAACAATACTCAAGCAACCCCTTAATAAATTCCGGCGCCAAGTCGTGCATGTTAACTACTTAAGCGATCGCTCTCTCTTGGACTTTCCAAACGGGACTCTTGACGACGTAAGGATTACCGACTACATTACGTCTCCGCTACCAAAAGGGGGAGAAACTTATCGGATCGCGCACATGCTCACTCGTTCCAATCCATCACGGGTTTCCTCAACCCAATTCCTTGATGAAAATGAATTCGTAATCGAGGACTACATTCGTGCCGGAAGTGTGGCCAAAGAAAAGATTACTTCTGAAGTGTTCGGCCTGCAGAGCTTCTTTTTCGGAGGCAATCTAGTCGGCTTGTTCGGAATAAGAAATGACGAGAGTGTTAATAGCGAGAATGATCCCAATGGCGATTTATTCACACTAAGCTCTCCTCAGGCTCCCGAGTCTGGTGATACTACGACTTGGAGTGTCGTTGGGCACCAGCCTGCCGAGATTGAACTTCCTTGGGGTACGGAGTTCAGTTTCCACATCAACAAATCCGAAAACTTCGAACCGAGCGGCATTCGACGCAATGTTTTCGGTGATGAAATAGCTCCTCCTACAGGCAATACCGATGAGATTGGATTTACCGTGGAAATGTTCGATCGCAAAATTGTGGCGCGTTTCAATTGGTATGAAATGAAAAGCTCTGGAGCGACAGAAAATGGGTCGACCACATCGCTTACCGGCGGGCGATTGGCAAATACATTGCGCCGTTGGATGGATGCTGAAGATTCCGGAATTACGCCCGAAGTTGCGTTGGCCCGAACCGATCCGGATGGCGAGACTCGCTTTAGTGAAATAGCCCCTGAGGATTTGTACGAAGCTGTATTCGATGCTATTAAGGATTCTAGACCGCCTGAAGTTATCGATATTCAGGATTTCAGCGTGGTAACGCCTGGTAGCGATGTGCTCATAAGGCCTGCTAACATGGTTGGCACCACGGACTTTACTACTGAAGGCGTAGAGTTGGATCTAAGCGGTCGTATTACACCTAATTGGC
>JAJFLS010000796.1 GCA_021772595.1 Opitutales bacterium | reverse complement strand
CTGCTCATATCGGCTCTTGGCGCTCAGTCTCCGGAAACCATTCGGATTACGACAACGGTTTCTCCTCCTGAATGGGCTTTGCTGGAGAGGCAACTTTTGGATACAAGTAGCGAGGCCATCGCCGAATTTTACGACTACTTCTATGATGAGCGTGGGTACCTGCGTCATATACCGCGTTGGGGCACACTAGACGGGACTGATGATGCGATCGAAAATTCGAAGTATTGGACAATCCTGCACGCGTTAGGAGCGTCTGATGAAGTGCTCGAAATTTACTATAAGGAATTGGAAGGCTCCTTTAGGCAGTATTCCGAAGTTACGACGACTTCTACCGACGTGGCGGCGCAGGGATCCTACTATAAAGAGTTCATGCCGATGTCAGACTTTATGCATCAGGGAGAAGGCTACCAGGGTCTGATGCATCAGGGCTTGTCGGATCCGGATAATATTCGCATGCAAAACCGGTTTCGTCGCTTTGCGGGGTTTTATATGAACGAGGATCCCGATGCCCTGAATTACGATCCGGAACATAAATTAATCCGTAGTTTCTGGACTGGCAGCAAAGGGCCAATGCTCCGGGAAGGCACTGTCTATGATTGGGCAGGTGATAAAACTCCGGGAAAATTCCATTTGCTGCATCATAAGGGCGGTAGCGCTACGATGTTTGATTATGCAGCTGAATACGAGGATACACTCCATCACTTTTATTATTTTCCTCAAAGCACGTCGGGCGATCACCCCTTGAATCTCGTTTCGACCCAGCTTGCTCTGAATGCCTACATGCTAGACCACGAGGAGAAGTATGCTGATTGGCTCATCGAATATTCGGATGCCTGGAGGGAACGGGCGAAAATGAATGGGGGAAACTTTCCATCCAATGTGGGGTTGGACGGAAGAATCGGAACCGGGGTCGCTGATAAATGGTATCCGGACCAGAAATCCGAAAAGGGGAAATGGTACATGGGCACATACGGATGGAATTTTTCTTTTTACGGGTGGGACAAACGATTCAATCATCGGAACAATCGCGTTTTCCTGGGAGCGTGGCCTGGGATGGGTAATGCCTATTTGGTGACAGGAGATACTCGCTATGTTGATGCGCTGCGTGCGCAGATGGATAATGTCTATGCCCAAAAGAAAGTGATCGATGGGGTCGAGATGATCCCCATGTGTTACGGGATTCACATTGACCGGGACGAACCCCGAAAGTTCGACGTGTTTGATGTGGTGGACGGGAAGCATGACGTTCCAGATGGTGAAGGAGTCGAGGGCTGGTATTACTGGACCCCAAATCTTCCTGTTTCTGAGTGTATTGACATTTATCTGTGGTCCATGGATCGAAATGATTTGGAACGCATTCGTGGAAATAGCTGGATCCAGTTTATAGAAGGAACCAATCCAAACTATCCGGAAAAGGCTCTCCGCAAGGAACTGGAGTATGTCAGAAATATAATGGAGAGAATGCGCCACGAACCCACCACCCCGGATACTCGACTGGCGGACTGGCCGTTGCGATTCAATCCGGCCCGTGTTCATGAACTAGTCCGTCTCATGTGGGGTGGAAATGTATCGGGGCGTATATGGACGATGGATACGCGCGTGCGGTACTTTGACCCCGCAAATCGCCGCGCTGGTCTCCCTTCGGATGTGGCCGCCCTTGTGACGGGAATGGATGGGGGGACGACAAAAGTTGAGTTGGTGAATGTCAATCAGCTCGCTCCGAGAGAAGTGGTCATCCAGACCGGGGCCTATGGAGAGCACGAGTGCATTGCGGTTGTAGTCGAAGGAAAAGAGTATCCGGTCAATCGGCGTAGCTTTACCGTTCACCTCGATCCGGGAGCTGGAGCGGAATTGGCGCTTTCGGCAAAACGGTATGTCAACCGTCCTACTTTGTCCTTCCCGTGGTAGGGAAGACTTTGCGATGCGTATTGGATTCCTTTCTTTCCGATTCAGAATCGACTTCTCTTTGAGGGCATCCGTATTCATTCTAATCTTTCACCCCAATTATTGATGAAAACTTTTAAGCTATCGCTCTTCTTCGCCTTATCTGCTTTTTGCGCTTCTCTGGTGCTAGCCCAAAGTCTACCACCGGTTAAAGAGGGCGTAACGCGCCCTTGGATTGGGCCCGAATTCTGGACGAATCCTATCATGAATTGGAGGCTCTCGGACGGGCGAATCGAAAACACTCATGGAGGTTGGGTGAACGAAACGCATTCTTTAACCCATCAATTGAAGCCGGGTAAAGGAGCGTTTCGCATGAGCGTTCGAATGGGGTTGATGGAAAATTCGGATACGAAGACCAAGGAGATTGGTTTTGCCGGATTCAAGTTCGGAGCGGTGGGGCATCGGAACGATTACCGATCCAATATTTTGCACGATCTTAGCAATGGATTCGCGAAGGAATTGACCCAGGAGTCCCCCGTTTGGGCGGGTTTGGCGACTGATGGTCGACTGGTGATCGGGCCGCATTATTCGACGAGTCGAATCGATCCGGAACAAATGGACGATGCGGGGTTGGAGCTTAAGGTGTCTTACGATGGAAATGAAGTGGAGGCGCGGTTGAGCGTTTCAAACGCTGATCAAGAGATCGCGTTTCTCGAATCGACCATTCAAAGAGCGTCTCTAAGTGGAAATGTAGCCCTTGCCTGCCATGGTTTGACGCAGCCTCGATCTTACCACCGTTCCACCCCCGAGATCGATCACCCGAGATTCTGGTTCAAGGACTGGGAAGTAGACGGAAATAAATTTCAATCGAACGAAGAGCAAACGTATGGGCCGATCCTTTGGTCCCAGTACACGCTCCAACGGAATACGCTGAATTTGATGGCCTTTTTCACCTCCATTGAAGAAGAGGGTAACCAGTTGGCAGAGCTGCAAGTTCGTTCGGGTTCTGGCTGGAAAACGGTTGCCAAAAACGAGATCGATTCCTTGTCGTCCACAGCGTTGTTCAGGGTTGAGAATTGGAATGACGATGTGGACCAAGAATACAGAGTCGCATTTTCATGGGATTCCGTAGAAGGCCCATCCTTGGCCACTTGGGGTGGAACGATTCGCAAAGACCCGCTTGAAAAAGAGAGCATTGTTTTGGCGGGTCTTTCATGCTCGAACTCTGAATTGTTCCCCAACCGCTTTTTAGTGGAGAATCTCATAGAGCAAGATCCCGATCTCGTGTTCTTCTCGGGTGACCAAATCTACGAGTCGAATGGCGGTTATTGGACTGTAAAGGCGAACACTAAGGCGGAAGTCCCTCGAGCCGCTCTCAATTATCTCGGGAAATTTCACCTTTCCATTGTTGGCTTTCGAGATCTCCTCAAAGACCGCCCGACGGTAATGGTTCCGGATGACCACGACTTGTATTCCAATGATCTCTGGGGAAAAGGCGGGATGGAAATGCAGAGGGAACGTTGTTTTGGTGGCTATGGGATGCATTCTGATTGGGTCAAGATGGTCGAATATACCCAAATGGGGAACCGGCCGGATCCCTACGACTCTTCACCTATCGAACAGGGTATTCGTGTCTACACGACAAGTCTTGACGTAGGGGGTGTGAGTTTCGCGTTGATCAACGATCGCAAGTTTAAATCGGCTCCCGGCGATGTGGTCGATGCCATGGAACCGTTGTTCGCTATGCGTGGAGAACATAATTACGCTCAGATGGATACCATAAAGGAGGAAAATTTCGATACGCGAAATTTGAATCGTGAAGACCTCCAATTGCTGGGTCAGAGACAGCTCGATTTCCTCAGAGAGTGGGGGAAAGACGGGTCGAAACTGCGAGCGGTCCTGTCCCAGTCCGCCTTCTGCCAGCCGCATCACTTGATGGTGGCGGATATGGATTCCAATGGCTGGCCGCAATCCGGACGTGATCGAGCATTGGAAGTAATACGCGAAGCGAAAGCGGTGATGGTGACCGGAGATCTTCATTTCGCCACCTTGGTTCAACAGGGAGTCGATGATTGGGAAGATGCCGGCTGGTCGTTTACGCTACCTTCGGTATCGACTCAAAACCATCGGGCCTGGCGACCCAAGGTTGAAGGACAGAACCGTCTACCGGGCATGCCTGATTACACAGGACGTTATCTGGATGGATGGGGAAATAAGATAACGGTATGGGCGGCGGCCAATCCCTATAGCTTCTTAATCGAAGACCCTTACAAGGGGGAAGGAGAGAGTACGCTCGAGTATTTGAGAAACAGTGGTCAGGGATACGGCATTGTGCGCTTTAACAAAATGGAAGATACGGTGACTTTCGAAAGCTGGCCGGTCTATGGAACGTTCAAAGGCCCTCAGGCCCACCAACAGCACCCTGGGTTTCCCAAAACGGTGAACGTTGACTAATCCGTAGGGCCTACGCTTGCGAAGACACGCTCGGGGAGAGTGTTAAAAAGTCGGGAATCGCTCTGCCTTTAATCTGTAGGAGCGGGAGGAACGATCTTGGCCAGCTTGCTCGGATCTAGCGAGGAACGAGCGATGTTAAAATACTTGAATCGGTTGAGGGAGCTTTGGACATCGCTCATTCTTCGCTGGATCGCTCGCCTAGGCTCCCGGCAGGATCGCTGCTTCGCAGCGGCAGGGTCGAACGCATGCCTTACCAAGCGCCGACTAATGTGTAGTTTCAGCCTACGGGTCTGGTGTAAGCCTTACAATCGATCCCGGTTCGTTAAGGATCACATATAGTGCTCCATCCGGTCCGATCTTCTGATCGCGGACACGGCCATATCCCTTGAGAAGAACTTCCTGATGAACGACTTGGTTGTCTTCGATGACCAGACGACGCAGTTCTTCGAAGGCAAGGGCTCCGACAAATAGATTGTTTTTCCATCTGGGAAATAGAGGGCTGGTGTTGAATTCAGTAGCACAGACAGCAATGGAAGGAGTCCATTGAGTAACCGGCTGTTCCATGCCTTCCTTGTGAGTTTGAGTGGAAACGACATCACCACTGTAATCTTTGCCGTAGGTAATAACCGGCCAGCCATAGTTGTTACCGTTCTTAAGGATGTTCAGCTCGTCTCCTCCCATGGGGCCGTGCTCGGTCATCCAAATTTCTCCTGTTTCCGGATGAATGGAAAAGCCCTGCACATTTCGATTGCCCAGTGAGTAAACGGCTTCAATTGCGCGCTCAATATCTAAGAAAGGATTATTCTTTGGAATGGATCCGTCATGATGGATTCGATACGTTTTCCCGTTCGGTTGGGTAGGATCTTGGGATGCATCCCCACGAGACATATCGCCGATGGAAAAATAGAGATACTTGTCGTCTAGAAGCAGGCGTCCACCCCAGCGGTTGCCGCCTGAATGATAGCGGTCCTGCGGCACCTGGAAGATAACTTCACTGTGGGTCCACTCATGTCCTTCGATCCTGCCTCGGATGATACGTGTCATGGCCCTGGCCTGTCGACTGTCCGGGTGATCCAGAGCGTGCGCATGCGCCAAGTAGATCCAGCCATTTATCTCGTATTCAGGATCCAGGGCCACATCCATGAGTCCACCCCGAAGAAAGATCTGAGGCAGTCCATCGATCGGGCGGGGATCGAGTTCTCCATCGATCAACCAGCGTAGGCGACCCGGCTTTTCTGTGACCAGGGCTCGGTGTTCGTTGACGAACTCTATGCTCCA
The DNA here is from genome assembly GCA_021772595.1 of Opitutales bacterium. GTDB lineage: Bacteria > Verrucomicrobiota > Verrucomicrobiia > Opitutales > Opitutaceae > Pelagisphaera. Next base: position 1,993 of record JAJFLS010000796.1, on the reverse strand, counting down.
GGGTGTGTTTAGCTGATCGTCTACCAGGACTTCCAATTTCAGCTTATACTCCTCAGTTTCGAGTTTTTCAGGAATGGGCTTGGAGGCTTCGATCGGTGTGGTTTGCGCCTCCACAATGAAATCGTAGAGGGACTCAATCTGTTTATCGCTCAAAACGGTTCCCCAGGCGATCATGGTAGTATTGGGGATACCGTGCTTCATGTTGCGGATCATGCGAGTTCGGTCGCGCCCGTAGAGCCAGTTTTCTTTGATGAGTGGCGCTGCCTTGTTACCTTCCAGTCGGGTGCCATGGCATTCCACGCATAGCTGCTTGTAAAGATCGGCACCCATGGGGAGTTGAGCGACGAGCGAGTGGGGAAGAAGTCCTAAAATGATCAGGAGAGGGAAGTGTTTCATCTGTTTTGAGGGGTGAGGAATTTTGGAACAAAAATGTGGCAAAATCAAAGTCAAAATTTGTTGAACCAGTTAGATCCTACACCCAAGCAGCTGATCTGGAACGACAGTATAATAGGGGGAAGGAATACAACTATCCCCCAAATACGGGATGGCCAATTTCTGTTCAGAATTTGTCTGAAATGCGTTTTCGAACAAGGTAAGGCATGGAATTATATTAAGTTCAAAAATTGGATACAAAAAGGTTTTCAAAGGTCGATGGTGCTATTGCCGACGCCGTTGAAGCTCTCGACTTGATCGCTTCGATGACGAGTATTGGCAAAAGGACGAGGGAACCGTTGGGGGTGAATCGATGTGCCGCTTTCAGGACTTGGTTGTCGCTGTTGTGCAAAGTGAGTCGTTTAGAATTCGCTAGAAGGGCTTTTCCTTCCAATCCTTTCTGCCTATCAATTGTGCCAGGGAAATTTCAGGCTGGGCTGGTTGGCGTAGCGATCGTGATAGATGGTGAGTTCGGTGCCTGCTCCCGGTTCCAGACGGACCGTGAAATGGTTGTCGTTCACGGTTAAGGTTGAATCGCCCGTTTTTACATGGCTGCATTGGTGCTCCCCGTAACCGCCGGTTTGCACCACCACATCGCGTCCTTTAACCAGATCGAGGTTCACCAGTTTCACTTTGGTCCAATCCTCGTGGACTCCCGTAACGAGGGAGGCGACGTTCTGCGGTAATCCGGCCCTATACCGAGCGGGATCGAAATAACGTACCCGAGAATGCAATACATACATTTTGGCTGCGATGTATCCACCCTGGATTAGACGGTTCAGCTCCAACATTGGCTGAAGCGGATTGTATTGGGACGGCCAATCCGCTAGCCGGGTTTCGGGCGTTGTGGGATCGTTGCGCAGATCCTCCATGCTGTCTCGAATGATCTTGAGTTGGTTTCGCAGTGCCCGTTCTGGATAGTCGGGATCGTTCCCTTCCAGAAAGCCCATCCAGCCTTGGTCGGTGCGAATTCGATTTAGGTCTTTGCGATCCATCGACCAGAGGTATATTTCAATATTGCGTGGTTCCCAATAGGTTTCGGGTACAAAGTGATACCACTTGGGCTCCTTGCCTTCCTCGAACTCGGGATCCCACATATATCCCTCTTGAAGGGGTCGTTTCATGGGCCCTGTCTTGTCGTAACCCACACCGTAATGGCGCGGAATCAGTACCTGTCCATCGACGACCTTTTTCTGCGCATATTGGTTGTCCATCTGCTTCCTCAAAGCGTCGATGTACTTCTGGTCTCCGGTGAGGAGGAGGGCATTGGCGAAACCGGGCCACATACCGTGATGAACATTGTTGTGGTACTGCTGCTTGTTGTAGGCCGGCTCCCAGAACGAGAAATCCCAGCCGTAGGTACCTCCATACCAGTTTCCAGCGAATTCGCCACCGATGGTGCCATCCAGTCCGATATTGCTGGGAATGTTGCCGCCGTTTTTTTCGGCGCGTTCCATCCAGGCATCGACGTATTCAAGAATCCATTTCTTATACTTGGACTCATGTTCGAGCATGTAGGCATTCAAGGCCAGGATGGTGGTGACCATATTAAGAGGGTGAT
>JAJFLS010000795.1 GCA_021772595.1 Opitutales bacterium | reverse complement strand
TTGCTTCATATTCAAAAAGGACGCCACTATGGATTCCCTCCTCGGCATCCGCAGTATTTGCCTGGGGTTATCGACGAACCGAGCGTATTCGATTATCGACCACAACATCAATCCACTTGCGGCCTCCACTTCAACGAACCGGTCGCAGACGGTGATAAGACTTTCGGTCCTGATTGGTGGCGAGGCGACGCTTTGATGTCGGGAGAATCGCGTGGAAAGATCTGGAGAACGAAACTCATCAAAACAGACGCTGATTACGTAGCCCAAAACACGCTAATCGCCTGCCTCTCGATGCTGACAATTGACGCGATCCCCACGCCAAACGGCGATTTACTGGTCGCCTGCCACAGTGGAGCACCGGATTGGGGCACCGGACCCAAGGGTAAGGGCAAGCTATTTCGCATCCGATACACGGATACATCTGCGCCGCAACCCGTGCTAGCATACGCCGCCAGCCCGACCGAATTCAGGATCGCATTTGATCGTCCGCTGGCCTTGGACCATGTGAAAAATCTAGTCGCCCGGTGCGACATAACAATGGGAACTCACGTCTCGGCAGGGGATCGATTCGAAACGATGCGACCCGGTTACCAAGTCGTGAAGGACCAAATGAAAGTGGGCCGCTACCAATTGCCCGTCTTGTCCGCTGGGATTACGGCGGATCAACGAGAAATCGTAATATTGACCGAGTCTCGTATTGAAGATTCGAACTACGCAGTGGCGATTTTCAAAGATCGCGAAGACAGCGGAACTTCTGATATCGACGTACTCGCGAATCTCAACGGCGTGGAAGCTCTACTAGGAGAGGAAAGCGCTTGGCTGCCCCACTTGGATTTAGAAGTCACACGTGAGTTGACGAGCGCCAGTGAACGTCATCGAAAATTCCTTACACGCTCAGTCGGGAAAAGCATCACTCTGCGTACTCAACTCGATCTTGAGAATATGTTGCGACCGGCCATTCAGCCGGGCGCTACGATAGACTACGAGTATCCACTGGAAACCGTGACGGTTGTTTTCGAATCCGACGAAGCGATCAATCTTCGCGTCGAGGGAGTGGTCGAGCGTGAAACCGCTGGGAAAGTGAAAGTGACTGTGGTTCCGAAGAAAAACCAGTGGCTACCGCTTGAGCTTATTCTCGACAACGGCGGGAGCTTGGCGGCGCATTGGTACACGGCGGAAGACACACGTCCGCGAACATTCCCATTGGATCGTTTTAAACTTCCCTGGATCCGATCAAACTCTAACGAATCGACAGAACCTCAAGAACGCATCATTCCGGAAATCGCAGGAGGCGACTGGCAAAACGGTAAGACGCTCTTCTTCAGCGATCATCTATTATGCGGGAGATGTCACAAGGTTGGTGACGAAGGAGGTCGTATTGGTCCAAATTTGACCAACCTGATTCATCGCGATTACGCGTCGGTTATGAAGGACATCAATGAGCCAAGTGCAGCAATTAACCCAGACCATATCGGCTACACAATGCGCTTGAAAGACGGCGGTCTGGCATTGGGAGTGGTCGTAGACGAAACAGACGAGAGCCTAACACTCGGACAAGCTAACGGAGAGGACGTCGTTATCCCGCAATCCCAGATCGAACAACGTGAAGCCATGAGCATGTCTTTGATGCCGCCGCGTTTGTTAAACGGATTGAGCCCAGCCGAACAACGGGACGTGATGACCTTCCTACTGAAAAACAAATAGTTTAACGGTATCACGATAGTTTAGACCTACCCAATACCGAAAGCCATTCCGCCATCCGAAGCGTTCAGAGCACCCCGCTTGTGTTCGGCCAGCCTGCTAAATAAATGTAGGTCGTCTCGCTGAGGCGACATCTCATTCCAAATGACGGGTCAGCGACCCGTCCTACAGTCAATCGGTTGAACGAACCAATCGGACACCCTCTAGAATTAGACCAGCCATAAATCCCTTGTCATCGACGAGAATTGAACCGTTCTTGGAAGCTTTTCACATTCGTCAGACCGGCTCGGTCTTCTGTTTGGTTGCGAAGAGGACCGGGCCTGTCCTCCCTACCTTTAGGAATACCTGCTGGTATGCAGCGCCAGTTGACTGACAGAGAGAAGGCTCTTGACTCAGCGTAGTTAGAAGAACGAAGACGGTTGCTCCGGGGATGCTTTATTCGTACTTCTTTTTTATTTACATTAATACGCATTTTTGTTGTTTTTCTTATATGAAGTTTGATGATCTCGTTTCGCTTGTAAGCGAGCTTCCCTGGTTTGATCTCCCAATGCTCGTGCAGTTAACCGGCGAAGAGAAACGCTCTATCACCGGTCAATTGCACCGTTGGATCAAAGCGGAAAAGGTAATTCCATTGCGTCGAAGCATGTACACTCTGGCCGAACGGTATCGCCGGAGAACGCTTTCCCCTGCAGCATTGGCGAACGCGCTCTACACCCCATCATACTTGTCCTCGCTTTGGACTCTCGGCTACTACGGTCTTATTCCGGAAAAGGTCGCGACCTACACTAGTGTAACGACTCGCGTTCCGCGACGATTCACGAACAGGGTTGGGTCCTTCCGCTATTTCAGTATAAAACAGACTTTATTTTTTGGATACGAAGCGAAGACGATTGACGGGCATCCAATAATGATCGCCAATCCTGAAAAAGCGCTCTTCGACCATTGGCACCTGAATTCAGGAGAATGGAACCTCGACCGCCTTAGAGGGATGCGCTACCAGCGCTTCGATTTGCTTGATTCGAAGCGATTGCGTTCCCACGCCGACAAGTTCGATTCTCCTCGACTACATAGAACTTTGGACGCCTTTCTGCAACTGGGAGAAGAGGAAGACGAAGGAATCGAAATATGAAAGAAGCCGCGCTCGCAACCATTCAGGATCTCTCGGATCCGACTGAAAAGCTGAATCGCCTTCGCGAGTATCTGCAAGCGTTCATGCTTCGTTCACTGCATGAAAGCGAGGCTTTCTCATCAATCGCATTCGTTGGAGGGACCGCTTTGCGCTTCCTGCATGGACTCCCCCGATTTTCTGAAAATCTGGATTTTTCGGTGTATCGTAAAGATACATACGATCCCATGAAATGGATGCAGAAAGCGAAACGGGATCTGTTTCGCGCCGGATTCCAAGCCGAGATCCGCTGGAACGACCGGAAAACCGTGCACAGCGGATGGGTCCGAATTAGTGAAATTCTAAAGGAAGCCGGACTATCAGCCATTGAGAACCAGAAGCTCTCTATCAAAGTGGAGATCGACACACGACCGCCAGAAGGTGAAACCCAGCAACGATCGCTTGTCACGCGGCACCTGACCTTCGCCCTATGCCATTACGATTCGCCTTCGCTCCTTGCAGGCAAGCTGCACGCTCTCATATTACGACCCTATGCGAAGGGCCGCAACTGGTACGATCTCGTATGGTATCTTTCGCACCGACCACCCGTACTCCCCAATTTAACGCTTCTGCAGAACGCGTTGAATCAAACGCATCCCGGCCTTCAATTAAATGCCAATAACTGGATTGAACACCTTCTGGAGAAGCTTGAAACATTGGATACGAAAGCGCTTATCGAAGATGTTCAGGCATTTCTAGAACAACCAAACGACACGGAGCTACTAACCCGCCAGAATCTCGCCACGGTTCTGAACGAATGCGCGAACTCTGGCTAGAGTGGTGTACTAGAGACAATACGAATATTCTGAGTGACTCGTAAATTTTTCTACAGAACCAAAGGTAGGGCAACGATCCCGCGACTGCGGGAGCGTGCCGCACGACCAGACCAAACCCTACCGCGCTCCCGGATGAGATCCAGCCACTTCCTCCGTCCACAACGTATTGAGTTTTTGGAGGCGCTGAACGATCTCCGGATTCCCCTTAGCCAGATCCCGGCTCTCGGACTGAGCACGCGAAACATCTCCGAGAAGACCGGGGTGAGTTGGTCCGGCGTCAAATGGACGATGCTTCCTATCAACTACCCCGCGAATCGTTCACGAGTGCGCGAGAAGGCCTGACATCGGAACAATTGAATTTCCTACCAACAATACTTCCAGAATTGGCTCGGTAATATGAAGCGCCGAACCTGGAAGGAACGACGTCATGACATTCCAGTAGAGTAAGAAGTAACCATCACGAGAGAATCTCGTGAACCACATTACCGTGAACGTCCGTTAATCGATAGTGTCGTCCTTGAAACTTGTAGGTAAGTTGGGTGTGGTCGATACCGAGTTGATGAAGAATCGTGGCATGCAGGTCATGGACATACACAGGCTTGTCCAAAATATTGTAACTGAAATCGTCTGTGCTTCCATAGCTTAAGCCGGATTTTATACCTCCCCCCGCCATCCAGATGGTAAAACACCGAGGGTGATGATCGCGGCCGTAATCATCCGCTGTCAGACGTCCCTGGCAATACACAGTGCGTCCAAATTCTCCTCCCCAGATCACGAGCGTGTCATCCAGCATGCCGCGTTGTTTCAAATCGGTTATCAGGGCAGCGGATGCCTGGTCGGTATCCTTGCATTGAATACGTATCTTTTCAGGAAGTTCGGTATGGTTATCCCAGCCCCGGTGAAAGAGTTGCACGAAACGCACGCCCCGTTCCGACATGCGGCGGGCCAGAAGGCAATTGTAAGCATAGGTTCCCGGTTGGCGGGCGTCCTCGCCATACAGGTCAAACACATGGTCTGGCTCCGATTTGAGGTCTGTCAGTTCGGGGACGGAGGACTGCATCTTGTAGGCCATTTCATATTGCGCGATACGCGTTTGTATTTCGGGATCTCCGAAATCCTTGAAACGCATTTCGTTGAGCTGGGCGACATCGTCGAGCATGCGCCGGCGTGTGTGGGCATCCACACCTTCGGGGTTCCCCAGATACAGCACCGGGTCTTTGGTGGATCGAAATTTTACGCCCTGGTATTTAGAGGGCAAAAATCCGCTTCCCCAGAGCCGATCATAAAGCGGTTGTCCTCCAGTACCAGAGATCAGAGCAATAAAGGCGGGCAGGTTTTCGTTTTCACTGCCTAGTCCGTAACTCAACCAGGAACCAATGCTCGGCCGTCCCGCCAACTGGAAACCGGTTTGAAAAAAGGTGATGGCCGGATCGTGATTGATGGCCTCGGTTTTCATCGTCCGTATGAAACATAGCTCGTCCACGATCTTTGCCGTATGCGGGAGCAAATCGCTTACCCAGGTCTGGGACTGGCCGTGACGGGCGAAGTTGAACAATGTGGGCACAATGGGAAATCTGGATTGCGTGGCCGTCATTCCGGTGAATCGTTGTCCTTGACGAATAGAATCAGGCAGATCGGTATCGCGTATCTTTTGCAAATTCGGCTTGTGATCGAACAGGTCCATTTGCGACGGTCCGCCGGATTGAAACAGGAAGATGATTCGTTTTACACGAGGTGGTAGGGTAGGTGTGGTACCGAGTAGACTGCTCAGGGCCATGGTCCCGATCCCTCCGGCCATGCCACTCATGAAATCTCTACGATTTAGATTATTCATTCTTTGGTGACCGTTTCGTCAAGGTTCAGGAGGGTGCTGCAAATCATAGTCCAACTAGCCAGGTCAGCAGGTGGAATTGATTCGTCGACTGGCCATTCACCAAATGCGATCAATGACTGGGCCGACTCGAGGTCCTCCGAAAATCGCTTTTGATAGTCGTCTTTGCTGTTCAGCAGTATGCGTGTTTCTTTTGATGCAGGGGAACGACCGACCAATTGTTGAAAAGCGCCCGTAAGGATATTTTTATCGCCTTGAAGGTTGACCAATAAACCCTGAGCCAGGACCCGGGCTGCTTCGACAAAGGTGACATCATTCATGAGGTTGAGTGCCTGGAGTGGTGTATTGGTTCTTCTTATTGCTTCGTCGCAGGCTTCGCGTCCGGCAGCGTCGAAATTCATCATCATGGGAGGAGGTACCGTTCGTTTCCAGTAGGTGTATAAGCTTCGCCGATACAGATCATTCCCTGTGGCCAATACGTAGTTCTTATCTGAAGCAAAATCACTCCAGAGTCCTTCCGGTTGGTACGTTTTTACGCTGGGCCCGCCGATTTGTTGGTGTAACAATCCACTGGCTGCCAATGCCTGGTCGCGAATCATCTCGGCAGGAAGACGAAACCGCGGTCCACGAGCCAGAAGACGATTTTCCGGGTCATGCGCAAGTAGCGCTTCTTCGACCTTGGAGGATTGACGATAGGTATTGCTGGTGATCATGAGAGTAAGCATGCGCTGCAGATCCCATCCGGATTCCACAAATTCAACCGCCAGCC
>JAJFLS010000794.1 GCA_021772595.1 Opitutales bacterium | reverse complement strand
TCCGGAAGCGTTGGCTCCACGGACATTCGTCGAGGCGGAAATCGGCGATCTCTTCGCGATTGGCGGGGCAGGGGCTTATTGCTCTTCAATGTCAGCCAAGAACTATAACTCTTTTCCTGAGTCGCCGGAAGTTATGATTCGCCTGGATGGACAGTTGAGTCTTATGCGGAAGCGCCAGCAGCTAGAGCAGATCACCTCGAATGAGGCGGAGATCGAGTTTTAGTTCGGACGGATATCGCGGGGTAAACCCGGTCCTACGCAACATTTAGTGTAGAAGCGGATTTATCCCGCGAAATTCATTTCTAGAATGTTAAGGTTGTTAATCTAAAAACCGCGCGTAGCTTGAAGCTGTCATGATAATTCCCAAAAATCCAACAGTGTCCGACGAGCAATGGGATGAGGTTATCCGGATTGTAAGCGATTTCGGGTGCAGCATTCAAGTGATTGAGGGCGCGGTTCGAAATATTTACGCGATTCTCGGCGACGAGCGGCATGAACTGCTTATCAATCGGATCGAGGGGCTCGAGTATATCGACCGTGTGGATACGATTCAGTCGCCGCATAAGTTGCTCGATATCCGATCCGAGCTCCGCAATCACAAGACGGTTTTCGGGGGCGTGGAACTCGGGAAGAAGCTTCTAATGATAGCAGGTCCTTGCACGATAGATCCGAAGAACCCAAATCGATTCTACGAAACCGCCGAAGCTTTGAAGGAGGCGGGAGCCCAAGCGTTGCGCGGAGGCGTTTGGAAGCCTCGCACGAATCCGTATTCATATCAGGGGGACGACAAAGCGCTGGATATTCTGATGGAAGGATCTCAGCGTACAGGGTTGCCGGTCAATACGGAGGTTATGGATGCGGGGCAACTGAGGATGGCGCTTGATGCGGGCGTTCAAATGCTTCAAATCGGGACGCGGAACGCGTTGAATTACTCTCTTCTGCAGCAAGTCGGAGAAGCGATTTCAGGCCGAGATACGGTGGTGCTTCTGAAGCGTGGGCGACACATCGGGCCGATCGACGAATTTATTTCGGCGGCCGAGTACATCGTGAATTTCGGGAATCCCAACGTCATGCTCTGTCCTCGTGGAACCTTGCCCAGCCTGGAAGGCTATCGTAGTCATCCGGACGAATCGATTACGCCGCTTTTGAAGGATAAAACGTGGGCGCCAGTGATCGTGGATCCGTCCCATTCGGTCGGGAAATCCGTTTACATCGAGGCGTGCTCGATGGCGGCGATCGCCTACGGGGCAGACGGGCTTTGCGTCGAAGCGAACATCGATCCGCCCAAAGGATTGGGCGACGATCCCAAGCAAGCTATCACTCCCGAAGCCTTCAAGTCGCTGATGAAAAAATGCGAGGCGATTTGGGATTTGAGATCTTAATAACGAGCGAATCCGCTAGGCGCGAATATGAGCAATGAGCTGACAGATAGGATAGCGTTTGGAAGAACAGCTGTCGAAGAGCAGATTGAGTTTTTCGTTGAGCGTTTTGGCCGGGTGGACAGCCAATGGAAATATGATGGCACACGCGTTACGGAAGCGGATTTGAATCTCTCGAAGGCTTTCGAAGGAGCGCTTTCCGGGCGTTTTTCCGAGGACCAGTTTTTGAGCGAGGAGATCGATTCCGAAACGGGGGCAATTCGTTTGGAGTCAAAATACTCTTGGTTGCTAGACCCGATTGACGGAACGAACAATTTCGCGCGTGCGATTCCGGCCTGTTCGATATCGCTAGCGTTGCTCGAAGACGGAGTTCCAGTTTATGGATACGTTTACGACCATATGACGCAAAGCCTGATTCACGGGGGTGCTGGTCTGGGGTTGCGAGTAGATGATCGGGAAGCGGGTTTATCCGATGAACCGCCATCGTTTCAATGTATCGTGGGAGCACAGCATTGCGAAATGGAGGAAACGATCGCTGACGACGTCGCGTTGCAACGCAAATTCAAGATTCGCAATTTCGGTAGCAGCGCGATTCAGCTGGCCTATACCGCAGTTGGCTGGCTGGACGGAGTGATCGCTCATCGAGTCAGCTCTTGGGACATCGCAGCTGGCGTGGCTATGATGAACGAAGTCGGAGGTCGTATTGTTTATTTCGGTACGGAACCGTTTCCGGTAACCGCTTTCGATGTTCGGACCCCGACTCTGAGCTACCTCGCGGGCAGTCCGGCGATGGTGGACGCGATGTTGGAGACAACGGGGCGCGGGTAGGGAGTTGAATGTAGGAGCCTGCTTGCAGGCGATTCTCCTTTTAGATTGTGAATGGATCGCCTGCAAGCCACCGACAGGTCGCGGTCGATGACAGGCTCCTACAACCGATGCGGCACGCCGGGACGTCGTTGCCCTACCTTATCGGACCATGTATTTGAGATCGGAAGTGTAGGTGGGGTACGCCCAGGGAAACTCGGCGAGATCCTTGGCTTTGATATCGTGCTTGATGGCGAGAGCGAAGGTGTTGATGACCTCGGATGAGTTGTGTCGCGCGAAGTGAGCGCCGACGATCCTGTCATCCGCATTGCTGATGAGAACTTTGTAGCCGCCGTGTTTTTCGCCGATGCGTTTGGAGGATGGCCAGCCTGTGGTCGTGCCTGTGTTGACACGGAAATCGATTCCTTGATTCTTCGCTTGCGATTCGGTGAGTCCGACAGCCCCCATGTTGGGAATCGTGAATACAGCGCTAGGAACGACGGAATAGTCGATGGGAGAAGATTTGGGATCGAGGATATTGCGGGCGGCGGTCTTGCCTTCCTCGTCGGCTACCGGAGCGAGCATGGCTCCGCTCGCGGCGCAATCGCCGATGGCGTAAACCTCTGGATTCGAGACGCTTTGGAGAAACTCGTTTACGGTTACGCCTCGAGGAGTGTGGTCGACATTTCCAAGGTTGCCATCGAGGGCGGAGAGATTGGCGACGCGGCCCGTCGCTTCGATTATTAGGTCTGCTTCGTAGGTCGTGCCATTATTGCTATGAAGAGAGTATCCTGTATCCGTTTTCTCGATCTTTTCGGGGGATTCGTTGAGCACTAGAGAAATGCCGGCGTCTTTGCCCGAAGCAATGACGATATCCACCATGTCGGGATCAAATTGTTTTAGAGCGCGAGCCGACCGATGTATTATCGTAACCTCAGCACCTGCCTGAGCTGCGACGTGAGCGAACTCGAACGAAATGTATCCGCCGCCGATGAAAATGATGCGCTTTGGCAATTCGGGTTGGTTCAGAAAATACTCGCTGTCGCGCGTATGCTCCGCGCCGGGAATGTCTGATCTTCGAGGCGTTGAGCCCGTTGCTAAAACGATGTGCTTTCCGCGAAGCCGCTCGCCGCTGACCTCGACTTCGTCGGGATCCACGAGGGTGGCTCTTCCAGAGAATGTGGCGACGCCCGCCTTTTTTAGCGATTCGACTTCCTCGTCGGAAATGCCGTTGAGGAATTCGTTCTTATGCGCTTGGAGGGCGGCCCAATCAGTTTTCGGAGCGTTCGTCAGACCCGTGCCAACAAGGTGTCCGGCCATCGCGACCGCCTCGGCATTGGCGACGAGGTATTTTTTTGGCTGGCAGCCTCTCAAGGCGCAAGTGCCGCCGTAGGGGCGCTCGTCGATTACGGCGACCTTTTGGCCGGCTTTGTTGAGGGCGTCGATGCAGAAGTATGCGGATGTGCCGGATCCGATTACGATAGTGTCGAAAGATTGTGTACTCATAGATTTAATGGTTGAGGAAACCGAAATGAATGAGCCGAATTCAATTTCTCATCACGGCGTCTGAAATCGTAAGCGCGTTGAAATCGAGGATGCGCTTCAACTGACCATGGGTAATCGTCAGCTTGCGCGAGCCTTTTTCGGCGTTGAGATAAGGGCCTTCGAAGAGTTTCCATTTCGTGTAATCGAGAGGCTTGCCGTCGATACGCGGCGGCTTGCCATAAGCACAGACGATCTTCTTGCCCCGGAGAGTGCGCAGGGAAACGCTTGGAGTGGGCTCGAGCTTGAATGAAAGTGGCAATGCTCGGATTGCGGACTGGAAATCCGCGAAGTCTTTGAATTCCGAAGTCGCAGCCGCCTGGAGGATCGTGCCGTTTTTCTGATGAGGACTCGCGAGGACTTTGCTGCCGGTGTCGAAGCGTTCGTAGCGGTAACCGTTTCCGGTTGAAGGAAGGCGTCGATAGCCTTGGTGGGCGATCCAGTCGTAATCGGCGAGGGGATAGTAAGCTAGATAGGTGTCGCCGCCTTGGGCGAAAATCCAGCCCGATTTGTCCTCGGTTAGGTTGACGAGATCTTTGGAGAAGAAACCGTTGATTTGCGGAAATCGGATTCCATCCGGTATGTCGTAGAGCGCCACGACGGTATCGAGATTTTGGAACACTTGCTCGTACGGCGAACAGGCGACGAGTTTGTCAGGCTCGTCGTAGGAGGGCTTTCCTTCCGCTGCGACGGCTTTGACCATGGTGTCGGGGCGGACATTGAAGTACATCTGCATGCCCTTGGATGATGAATACGGATGAGCGGAGAACATCGTTGGGTGGGCGCCGCGCGGATCGGGAACAGCCCAAGTGACATCCCATACGTGCGACTGAATCGGGTCCGCCATGCCGCCTTGATAGGAGCCGACAGCGTAATCGTCGGTCACATAGGTCGTCTTGTAGATGGGCGCCTTGCCGACATCGCTGTACCGCCAACGGTGACGGGATCGCTTAAGGTCGCGTTGTTCAAACGGCCCGTCGCGGTCCGTCGCGATTCGGTAGATGACTTCGGGCAACTCATAGTTGGCAGCGACGATCGCGTAGTAGTTGCCCCAGCTGAAGCCTTTGGTGGGAGGGCAGTTTCCAAAGTTCAGCCAGGAGAAAAAGGAGCTGAGGCTGTTCCAGCGCTCGATTACGGAGTTGTCGTCGGTACGGGAGTTGGGTCCTCGGAGAACGCCGTTGAGCGTATTGGCGGCGAGTCCGGCAAAGAGCCAATCGAGAGTCATCTTGCCGCGGATTCGCATCTCGGGGTCCTCCGCCCAGGAAACGAGGTACAGCATGGGGATCGCGTATTCGCCGATATAGTGCGTCGGATTGAATTCTCCTTGGCCGACGGTCGTCATGAGATCCATCCAGTCGATGAGGTATTCTTTCGATTCGGCGAGATTCTCTTCCGAACTTTTGCCGGTATACCATTCGCTGCCAGGCTCGTTTGGATACAGCTCCGACATGAGAAATAGCATGGTATAATACATTGCGAAATGGTTCTCCGTATCGCCACGTAGTTGATATGTGGTTCGCCAAGCGTTCCGGATCGAGGCTTGCGCTTCCTCGGAGAGTAGTTCGCGGCCGGAGAACGCTGCGGAAACGGTAGGGAGCATCCAGAAAGGTCCCGAGCCCGGCTCGCTCATCATCTCGATGACGCGGGCGGAGCACTGGTCGATCTTTCGGCCTAGGAGAAGATTGGCTGAAACCGATGCGAGATCCATCTTTTCAGCATCGCCGCGCTCGACTATCTCCGCCCGCCAAGTGATGACTTCGTTCACGCGCTGAAGGTATTGGGCTCGCCGAGTGGCGGGATCCTGAACTACGGAGATGTCAGGATGGGGGGCTTCGTATGAAGGCTGTGCCGAAGCGGGTAAAACGGCTAGGGCGGCGACGGAAAGAATAGAGTGAAATTGAAGTCTCATTGCGCTGCGATCTATTTTTGTAATTGAGGGAGAAATACGAAGCTGTGGATTGCCGAGCCTTCGAGTCCGACGTTCCGCCACGTTCGGCCGAAATCTTCCGACTCGAAAAGGGCGACTTGGTACACGCTTGCATAAAGCCTACCAGTGTCTGGATCGATTCCCACGCGCCAAACGTGATGAGGATCGTGCAGGCCCGCGTTTCTCTCGGTCCATGTGTCGCCGCCATCTTCGGAGGTTAGCACGCCGTAGGTGTAGCTGCCGATTGCGAGGCGTTGCGGGTCTGTCGGGTCAAAGGCTACGTTGTAGAGAGCTGCTTTGGAGGGAACGTCGGGAAGGTTTTTCCAAGTGTTGCCACTATCTCGAGTAATCCAGGCGCCCGCGCTTTGGGTGACGGCTAGCCAGATTTTGGGATCGTGGGGCGACTGCTGGATGTCGTCGACAGTCTCTTCGGTTTCGAGAACGCGTCGCCAGGATTTCGCGCCATTTTCGGTCAAATAGATGCTGCTCTCGCAACCGGCTAGGACGCGGCCTTTTTTGGAGCGGTCAACTTCGATGGTCTGAGTGTACTTGCCGCGATCGGGTAGGCCTTTTTCGTTGCGAAGCCAAGTGGCTCCTCGGTCAGGCGAAACGGCGACGCCGCCTGGGTGAGCAAGATAGACCGTATCCGGATCATGGGGATCGACGCAAATGTCTTTTGGCTCGGTGATGTCCCAGCTTGTCATAATGCGCCACGACTTGCCGCCGTCGAGAGTGCGTAAGGCGCCGTTGAGCGCAGCAGTGTAGAATACGTCGTGATCGCGCGGGTCGAAGGATACGGCGAAGATGCTCGGGTCGTTGATGCCCACGTGCTGCCATGCGTCGGTTTCGTCTTTGAGGTGGATCCCGCTCGTCGTCACGATCTTCGATCCAATAACGTAGTTCTTGTTTACGGCGGCGCAGATGTACGTGTCGTGCTTCGGCGGAGCCGCAAGGCAGGAAACGGCCGAGGAGAGAAGAACGAGAAGGCAAAGGGGAGTTTTTGGAGGGAGCATAGCGACGAAATGGGGTGGACGCACATTCATCCAATGAACCTTATTCTCGTAGTCTCGAAAAAAAAGGGCAATCAAATGCGCGGTTTATTGTCAGGCAGAGACTGGAAACGGGGAACGAGTGTCTTTACAACCACGGAGATCACGGAGGAACGGAGAATAGATGGATGCCTTTGTCTCCGTTCCTCCGTGATTTATTCGATATTTGGATTCTCTGTGAAATCGCGGGATAAACCCGCTCCTACAATTGTATGCCTTCAACGTAGGAGCGGGTTTATCCCGCGATTATTCATTTCGAAAACACCCATTTGAATATTTGGGCGAAGGTTGGCGTTTGGCCCTGGGAGAGAATTCCGATGCGGAAGACTTTTCCTGCAGCGGCAACACAGAGAATTGTGAATACGCCGGTTAGCGCGATGGAGAGAAAGATTTGCCAGATCGGCGGGCCGGGCGGTAATCCGATGCGGAGCATCATGATCGTCGGGGTGGCAGGAGGGAAAAGCGAGAGCGCCGTAGCTAGCAAACTGTTGGGCGATTCTATTACAGCCGGGAGGAAAAAGAGCGGGACAATGATGACTACGATCGCGGGCATCATCATGCTTTGAGAGTCTTTGATTTCAGAGCAGGCGGCTCCGACGGCCGAAAACACCGATCCGTACATGAATAGAGCGAGAGCGAGAAGTAGCAGAAACCAACCGAGCGTGGAGAATTCTATGAGATCGGTCATATTGAAGCGCCAAGCTACGAAATAGAGCGATCCTAGATAAAGGAGGGAGAGGGTAAGCGTTATCGTCACGATGCCAATGAGCTTTCCCATGAGCAGCTGAAACGGGCTAACGGAGGATAATAGAACTTCCGATATCTTCTGCATCTTCTCTTCGAGGACTTGGTTGAGAAGCATTGGCGTAGCGGTCATGACGAGCATGTAGAGAAGCATGGTAGCGCCTATCGGGATGCCGGTGGTTTTGAGCTCGCTTTCCCTTTTCGCCGCTGTGGAGCTGCCGTCTTTGGAGACTTTTACGAGGCCTAAGGAGGTTAGCCTTATGCGTTTGGATAGTTTTTGCACGAGAGATCGGTCGAGCTGCGCGGTTTCGAATCGCCGACTTAAAACGGCCTGGTTGACGGTGCTCCCTATCCAGTCAGGCAATGCCTCGAAGGTGGGCGTCTTTGTATGGTAAGCAAGGATTGGGCGTCCGGGTGCTGTTGAATCGGTATCCAGTATTTCCTTTTCAATAATGAGATAGGCAAACAGATCGCCCTTTTTGACTCGCCGAGACAGCTCGATACCTGTCTGCTCCGGACTGCCGGTTTCGGTGTATTTTTCGATTAGAAATCGGGGGCGGACTTGTTTACGTTCTCCGCTTTCCGTCTCTTCGAAAACGACATTCCGCTCACGTTCCGCGTTTGCCGATTCGAGAATCGGATATAGGAAGCCTGCGCGATCGACGATCGCGCATTTTCGATCCGTTGTGTCGACGTGGTTCTTCATGAACTTCTGTACGAGAATGCTCCCGCCCATGAGAAGCGGAACAGCGAGGATTCCGATGATGAACGCTTTGGAGCGGATTGCTATTGCGTACTCGGTTTTGGCGATTGCTAGTATTTTATTCATGGGTACGTTCGTTCACTTGCGGATTTGCGATGCGGGTGAAAATGTCGTGTAGAGACGGTCGGGCTTCTTCGAAAAGCTGGACGCGGGTTCGCTGCATGAGCGCGGCGAGGAATTCGTTGCTGTCGCTTTGCAGCTTCACTTCGAGGTACCGGCCCATGTCCATGATTTTGTCGATTCCCGGGAGACCCTCAAGAGCGCGGGCTCCGTCCTCGACGCGGAGCCGGACGGTGTCTTTGCCATAGCCGCTTTGGATTTCGCTCAATGTGCCATCGAGCACTTTTTCGCCTTTGTAGATCATGAAAATCGAGTCGCAGAGTTTCTCGGCCATTGACATGTCGTGAGTGGAGAAAATGACGGTCGAGCCTTGGCGTTGCAGGTCGAGGATGGCGGAACGGATTGTTTCCAGGTTGACTGGATCGAGGCCGGAGAAGGGCTCATCGAGGATAATCAACTGCGGCCGCGCGATCACGCAGGCGATGAACTGGATTTTCTGGGCCATGCCTTTGGAAAGCGTCTCGATCTTCTTGTCCGTCCATTTGGAAAGCTCCATGCGGTCGAGCCAACGCGTTCCTTCCGCTCTCGCGTCTTTTCGGCTCATGCCTTTGAGCGAGGCGTAGTATTCGAGGAGACTTAAGACTTTCATCTTCTTGTAGAGTCCTCGTTCTTCGGGCAGGTAGCCGATGCTGTCGTTCGCGGCGCGCGTTCCGTTCTTGCCGAGCACTTCGATTTGGCCGGCATCCGCTTGGAGGATGTGGAGAATCATGCGGATGGTCGTCGTCTTGCCGGAGCCGTTCGGCCCGATGAAACCGTAGATCGATCCGTTCGGAACGTTTAGTGAAAGGTTTTTGACGGCTGTGAAGGACCCGTAATTTTTGGATACGCCAGAAAGTGAAACGGCTAGGTTGTTCGAGGTCATGTTGTGTATTGGCCGGGAGTATCCCATTGGTTTTCGATCGCTAGCGTTTGAGGTTCCTGCACTAGAGTTTCGAAAGAGTTGGTTCGAGAGTCTTTTGATCTAGTGCGTGTATAGCGAGCTAGATTAGCGCTATTTTGTTACCGCTGGGTTACCTCAAGAAGGATTTTTCGGGGTAAAGATATCGCTTGCCAGCAAACTGCTAGGTTCACGAGAAATAGACGACCACAGGGCCCTTCGACTTTTGCTCAAGATCTACGACATGCCACGCCGGAGTCCCTGCGTAGCTACGTCGCGATTGCGGCTTGATTTCAAGCAAGAGTAGCTTAAGTGGACGCCAATGTGCAGCCGCGGGACCATTGTGGTTAGCGATTCGGAACGACGCAGTCGTCCCGCTACAATAATATGGCCGCTCGACCTAGGTTGAGAGATCGGCCGCTACCAAAGTCAACAATGAAGCAACCTGCTTCGCAAGGCTACTTCCCAACAAGAGTCTCGAGGTATTTGCCCGTCGCATTATAGAATGCCCCGGGGCAGGGCGGCCGAGTACGGCTTCGACCTTAAGTCCAGCTGCCGTCTCGGTCCGCGTGATTGGGGGTAGAGTTCTGCTGCTTTCAAAGAGTTGGATACGATTATAAGTCGTAGAAAGACACTGTTATCTTTAATACGATAGACCGTTCGTCGCGCTAATTCTCCGGATTTTAGCGAATGCTTTCAGGAGTAAGGGTTTACACAAATTGAAACTAGGTGCACTGCGTTCGTTGATTTGAGAAAATACCTTTCAGGGTCTGTGATCAAAGACCCGCCGGACCAAGCGCCCAAAATTAGAAACGCTTTTCGATCCAGTCGCCGATAAGGTCTAGGGCTTCGGGAGCGAAGGTTTCCTCGATGGTTCCGTATTCCGCGATCGAGCCGGTTTGCGCGTGCTGGAAGAGATGGTTCAAATCGAGTAAAACGTGAACTTGGAAATCGGAGTTGCCCGCTTGCTTCAATGAGCTTCGGACGATGTCGGCGTTGATCTGCGGCGCGACTTGGATGTCTTTCTCGCCGAAAAGGGCGAGGGTTGGGATCTGGATTGCTTTTAGATGATCGGCTGGATCTTAGTTCATTAAGGAGCGGAACCATGGCGACGAGACTACGTTGATATTCTGCTTCACGGCGGCTTCATCGTATTTCAGAGCCTTGAGTTCGGATTCGGTGTAGGTTGTCTTTGCTTCCTCTAAAGAATTCACTAATTTCTTCTTCAATTCCGCACGTCGAATCGAACGATTTTTGATTAGCGCGATATCGCGTTGCTGGTCTTTTTGAGTTCGTTCGATCAGTGATTGTTCGATTCCTTGGATACGGAGCATGTCTTCTTGTTGGCGAGCGAGGAGTTTGTCCAGTGGCTCGCCTGGGGGCGCTAGCAGAACAAGGAAATCGACTTCATTGTTCGTGGAGGCTACGATGGGCCCGGACAGTCCGCCTTCGCTGTGGCCGATAATGCCGATGGCATCCGGATCGACTTCGGCCCGAGACAATAGGTAGGCGATGCCCGCCTCGGCGTCTTTGGCGAAATCCGCTACGGTGGAGCCCATGTGGTTGCCTTTGGACTTTCCGAAGCCGCGGTCGTCGTAGCGGAGAGAGGCAATGTTGCGGCGGGCGAGGTAGTCGGCGATGACGAGGAATGGCTTGTGACCCATGAGCGATTCGTCCCGGTCCTGGGCACCGGAGCCTGTGATGAATAGCGCCGTCGGGAAACGGCCTTCGCCTTCCGGGGTGACGAACGATCCGGCGAGGCTGATATTGGCGGATTCGTTTCGAAAGGTTATCTCCTCGCTTCGGTAGGGAAGCGGAGCTTGGGGTTCCTGCGGTCGATTTAGTGTAAAGGCTTCTTCAATACGGTCGAAGGTCAATGAAAGGTCTCGACCCCCCTGAGTCCAAGTGCCGACCACGGCGCTTCCGTCCGAGTTGATTGTTCCTTTGAAGGAGCCACGTATTCTTTCGATGTTGAAATTCAGTGTTTCGTTTTCGAAGGCGATTGTGTCGACTGTTATGCCTGTCGCTCCCTGATCGATGCTGTCGAGACTGGCCTTGAAGTTGCCCTCTTCGAGTTTGCTCACATGCAGCGCGAGACGCAATTGTATCCCGCCTACGTCTAGAGCTCCCACCCATTCGCCGGCAATGCCTTCTCCGGGTATCGGTTTTCTCGGTACGGTTGGAGTTTCTTTGGTTGCGCTTT
>JAJFLS010000793.1 GCA_021772595.1 Opitutales bacterium | reverse complement strand
CGACCCTACGTTTATGAAATCGATTAACCAAGGACATCCTTAAGCAATGAAAATCACCGCCATCGACGCCCGATTGATAGATGCGAATTTCCGCAATCTCATCATCACCCAAATCCATACCGATCAAGGGATCACCGGAGTTTCCGAGGTCGTCACCAAGCGCTTCGACGACGCCACGCTCAAAGGTATCGAGAATCTGACGACCAACATCGGTCTCATCGGAAAAGATCCTCGTCAGCCCGCGCTTCACTTCGAGCGAATGTACCGCGACAACCAATGGACAATCGGCTCTGTCGCCGTCTCCGCGATCAGCGCGATCGAAATGGCTATGTGGGATATCAAAGGCAAGGAAATCGGAAAGCCGATCTACGAATTCTTCGGCGGGCCGACATTCGAAAAGATCCCCGTCTATTGCCACGTTCCCGGCGGAAACTCTCCCGAAGAATTCGCCGACAACATCGCCGATGCCAAATCACGCGGCTACCGCGTCTGCAAAACCACACTACCCGTATTCTACGGCCAATCGAAAAAAGTCTCCGAAGACGGTGCCAAGTACGATGCCAAAGGCGCCGCGTATTCAGGAACCAAGGGCAAAGTCGACGGCAGCCACAACGAGCACCAGTGGATCGACAACTCCATCATCAAAGAGATCGTCTCCTACTTCGAGAAAGCTCGTGCCGTTCACGGAGATAGCATGGAAATCTGGGTCGATTGCCACGCGCGGCTCAGCGGCGCAACCGCCCAAAAACTGCTCCACGGACTCAAGGATCTAGTCGATCTCATCGAAGAGCCGCTTCCACCGGAAGACATCCAGGGCCTCAAAACGCTTCACGACGCTAGCTACGCGTGCGGCGGACCCAAAATCGGGGCGGGCGAACGCACCGCCACTATCTACGACCGGAACATGCTCCGCATGGTCACAGAGCAGGCCGTCGATATTTTCCAGCCCGACCTCGGAAACAGCGGCGGCTTCGGCCAGTTCCACGAACTCGCCGGCATCGCCGCCGCCCACAATGTAGCCCTCGCCCCGCACAATCCTAACGGCCCCCTATCCGTCGCCCAAGGTCTCCAAGCCATGTGCTTCATTCGCAACGGCCATATTTTCGAAACCGTCGGCAATCCCTCCGAAGCCGAACTCGCCGCCGAACTCCTCGTCGATCCCGAACCGATTCTCAGCAAAGACGGCTACATCGCGCCTCCAACCGGACCCGGTCTCGGAGTCGAACTCAACCTAGAAGCCCTCGAAAGACGCCCCTTCAAACGCTACTACCAAACAACCCGCTGAGCGAATACGCGTCATCTTAAGATGATTTACGAATGTAGGAGCCTGCTTGCAGGCGATTAATTTTCCTGGGCGGTGGAAAGAGAAATCGCCTGCAAGCAGGCTCCTACATTTTGCGAGCGATCGCTTTAAACCTAATTTGACCCCTATCCGCTCAGCCGAATCAACTACACGCAGTCGAAGGGACAATGTCGGGGCGGCTGCGTCGTTCCTAAATAATCCCCCATTTCTCCGTACCTCCTTGTCCTCCGTGGTAAAAATCATAGTCTAGACAAATGACCCCCGACCAACTCGCCCACATCCGTTCGATCATTGACGCCCGCATCGCCGAGATCGAAACCTCCCTTGCCGAGGACGATCCCGAATCGAAACCCGTCGCTCCCGATGTCGCCATCGGCAGACTCTCCCGGCTCGATTCCATGCAGGCCCAGCAAATGAATCTCGCCCAGCAACGCCGACAACGGGAGGAACTCGAACACCTCAAAAACGCTCTCGAGCGAATGGACAAAGGCTCCTACGGCACCTGCGCTTATTGCCTCTCCCCGATCGCCTACGAACGCCTCGAAGCCATGCCCGACGCCGTCATCTGCATCAGCTGCGCCCGATAAACTCACTCAAACCAAACGTTTCCAAATCCGCGGAGATCACGGAGGAACGGAGGCGAAAAAATCAATTTCTTCTTCGTGTTTTCCATGTAGTTAGCAGGCAAGCGATCGTTTGGCCAATGGTAGGGCTGCTTTATCCCTAAGCAGCCGAGACGAGCGGCGAATTGCGGCGGCCTAAGACAGGCCTGCCCTACCATCATCCATCCGTGCCATTCGTGGGCGAAATACAAATACGCTATTTGCTGTCCATCTAGAAAATCCTGCCGACGCGCAGCGGCGATCCTGCCCCGCGGCTTGTCTCGGCGTAGCAGCGCGAAGACGGAAGCGGGATCAAGCGACGCAGGAGCGTTGTTAATTAAATCAAAATCTCCAAACAACTCACTCCACAACGAAATCGAGATACGCGAACCGAGGTGGCCTGAGATGTTTCTCTTCACGCCGGATCTCCACTTCGAATGGTCGACCGACACTGTTGCCCGCCAAATCCTCAAGGATCGTTTGTATCTCTAATCGATACGCGCCGCTTTTCCAACTGTCATCCGGAACGAACGACCAACTTTGCTCGCCATTCGCAACGCTTACCACACCTCCAATTTCGTTATCGCGACTATCGATCACACCTATCACGCGTTGTAAAAGCGCTTCATCCAGCGACTCGCCCAACTCAACTATTAGAGTATTCCTCGTGCTAGCCTTCGGAGCATGCAATTTCCATCGCTCCGGTACCGGCGACTCCACATCCGAATCAATCGCTACGAACGGCTTTTGGAAACCTTCGACTAGCGGACGCCCTTCTGCATCGAGCCATGTATCGAGAATCTGGAGCATGTAGCGTTCGCCTTCCCGTAATGCCATCCCGACTTCCATTCGCGGCTTGAGACCACTCTTGATGCGACCCGGATCGAATAGCAACGTCAGTCTCTTCGCGTCTCGATCCCATAGCTCTTCACCCAATTCAAGAAACGGCAGGTCCACCGCTTCGCCGTCATCATCAAGCAACCGAATGTGCCGATAAGAATCCCCGACACTCATAGGATGCGAGAAGTGCAGATAGAACTTCAGGAGATTCGCCGGAAGCTCCGATGCCGTCGGGAAGACCTCGGTCACCGTCGCTACGGGCGGCGACTCGTCCGCTGGAATGGTGAACGAATATACGGTAGACACTATCGATTCATTCGAATATGCGTTCAATACAACAAAGTAGGGGATCCCCACCTGAAGCGGAAAATCAGGCCGGAAACGAAGACCGCCAGCGTATACCTCTTTCTTTCCGAACATTTCGGGCACTCTTTCCTCCAAAGGCGACTTCGTGTAGATCGATAACGTTTCATTTGATGTATCCAAAATCCAGGATTCTCTTGGAAGTCCGCGAACTTCGATCGCTTCTACTAATTCTACTTCATCACTCAATTGATTATAGAAAACAGCAACCCCCGTCTGCGCGCGACCGGAAATCTGCTCAGCCAAAACCGTCCGCGATCCCTCCGCCCAAGCGCATGGACTGGCGATCAGCAAAACGCAGCAAGCGCCAATGAACGTTCGGAAGTGACTGAGGTTGTCCGATTTCAATAGTCCGTAGCTCAGTGCTTTAGCCTGAGCATTCTATTATGGTTGCGGCTCAGGCTAAAGCTCTGAGCTACTGATTCGCCGATTACGGCAACGCCATGCTCAACAGACTGCGGGCGCCGCTTTCCGATTTCTGGAGCACTAATGCATTGCCGGAATCGAGAAGATCCAATTGTTCGATACCTTCCCAATTGGCCACCGTCTCGTAGACCGCGCCTTTTGTTCCAGATACTTTCTCGGCTATGCTCGGGAGCTTATCGAATTCGATTGTCTCCACCTTCATGATACCGCGACTGCTATTTGCCATCAACAGATAGTCCGAACCTTCCTTGCTGTAGACAACCATATCTAGCGGACGATTCCGATTGCCGAGTTCGGCTATGGTCCGACCCATCACGTGGGCTTTAGGCTTCAGCTCCGACAGCGGAAAGGAAACCAGTGGCGTGCACGTGTAGGCCGCCACGACCTGAACATCACCGCCTCCGAAATCGAAGGGCACAAACGTGCGCACCGGCGAGTGAGTCTCGTATTTGCCGTGCGCTCCATGATAGATTTCGATGCTCGCGCCGTGATTCGCCTTCTTAAATGGAAAGGGAATCGATCGGAGATTCGAGGCGAATTCCTCGTTCGACAGGCCCGCGACCACAAGCTGCTCATTCACGTAAGCCATGTCGGTGATCGCCTCCATACGCTTGTTGCTGGCTCGCCTTCCTTGACCCGTGATCTTGTCATCCGGAGCGTTGGGCAACGCCACTTGAGCGTGGGCGACGTCTTTCAGATCGAGAACTGAAAGCTTCCCTGCCGCATTCACTTTCATAAGAACAGGCAGAGCGCTCGCTCCTTGTCCGCGACTGACCGACAACCAGGCATTGCGACTGACCGGATTCACGGCCATATCATTAATCATAATCTGGTCCGGCGATGCGCCGAGCGATGCCGCCACTTTCGAATCGATATCGCTAATTTTGTAGGTCTTCCCCATCGAGGAGGCCTTCGTGTCTCCCGTGGCGATAGCGTAAATCGTCGCGGCCTTCTGGTCGGCGACAAACAGTATTCCTTCAGGACCGAACGCGATCGAGCCAGATGATTGGAGCTGGATCGCTCCTTTCTTCAAGTGGGAAGAATATTCACCCGCTTGAACAGCGAATGCTAGCGACAGGCTAGCGACTAGCGCGAAAACGCCGCGCGCAATAGTAGTTTTCATAATGGGGCACTCCTGTTTCGAGGTTAGTTAAGAAGGGAAAACCCTTCCATAAAATTGGAGAACGAGCAATCCGAATGATTAGTTTCAGAAACATGGAGGTTTTTATCCACGCCTCGATAGTAGCGTAGATATTCTTAGTGCAGGAGCCTGCTTGCAGGCGATTCTCAACCCAAGGCAGTAATAATTAAAATCATGCTCCCGATTTATCGGGATCCTGTTCGCCGGAGGCGATGCCGAGAGCGAAGCGACCGATGTTAAAACCGATTCTAGAGTTTCTAACAGGGATCGCTCTACGAGCGAACAAGATGCCTAGCGGCAACAGGATTCCGTCTTAGGCTAGAGTCTGAACGACGCAGTCATCCCGCTATGGAGAGTCTGCGAGTCGCTCGGGCTCGTTGGAGGCGGCACGGTTTTAACGTAATCTTGTCTCTACTGGTACCCGCCGCCGGTGATGTAGCTGCGCAAATTCTGCGCTTCGTCTTCGTTGGCTCGGGAAATCCAGCGAGTAATGTCGCCGATCGAAACCAGTCCAACAAGCTTGTCGTCTTTCATCACGGGAAGGTGACGATGGCGTCGCTTCGTCATTATCAGCATCGTTTCGTCTACCGTTGTTTTGGGGGTGATCGTTTCGACTTCGCTGGACATCACATCGGCGACCTTGGTCGTCTCTGGCGATTTGCTCACGGCAACGACTCGCTGGAGCACGTCGCGCTCGGTGAAGATTCCGACCAGTTTTTCGTCATCGACCACAACGATCGATCCAATGTGGACGCGGTTCATCTCGTGAACGGCTTCAAGAACGGTTGATTCTGAGGTAATGGAGTGGACCTTGGAGTCCTTCAGCCGAAGAAGGGTAGAAATGGGGTTAGTCATAAGCTATTTTGCTTCGGCCACTATATGCCATGATCGAGTTTGCGCAATGAGCTTTTTGGCAAAATCCAATTCGAATTCTCGGAGCGGCCGCGCCGCGCAAAACCTTCAACATGAGGCGTATCTTAAAATGTAGGAGCCTGTCATTGACCCCGACCTGTCGGTGGCTTGCAGGCGATTTCTTTAGAGCGCGTCCAATAAATCCATTTTGTAGGGTTGCGCCCGAGCGCTACCTATTTGAAGGGAATTTCAGGGTAGTGAACGGGCGCCGTCCCGTTCCAACGATTCGCCGAACTGAATTATTAGACGCCCTCTCAGTCCCAACCCAGGGGAATAATCGCCTGCAAGCAGGCTCCTACAATCGGCGAATTGTCGTTTTCAGTATAAAGCTACCTCCTAGTCAGCAAGATCAAGCCCGACTCCGCGATCAAGGCCTATACCGATCCGCCAAATCGTCCCTCAGCTCGCGCATCGCATTGAACCGCTCGGGGTCGCGCCGCTTCAAGTCGCGTCGCTCATGCGGATCCTCGGATAGATTGAACAGAAACTCGCCATCGCTGGGCGTCTGCAGATATTTCCAATCGCCCGACCGCACAGCGCTCCAGGGCTTGCGCTCCAATTCCTCATGAGCGCCGAGTTCCCAGAAAAGCGTTCGCTCGCCCCATTCCGTCCCTTCGAACAAAACCGGCTTCAAAGTGCGACCATCCAGCTGATCATCCTTGGTCGCCACGCCAGCCAATTCGCAAAACGTCGGAAACAAATCAAGCGAACTACACAACGAGTCGTTCGTCACGCCAGCCTCGATTTTGCCCGGCCAACGCATCAGACACGGCACCCGCAGTCCGCCATCGAAAAGCGTCGCCTTGTTCCCCCGATACGGCGTGTTGCTCCCTCCGTAAACCGGATCGCCTCCATGATCTGTCAGAAAGATGACCAAGGTGTCTTCCGCAAAGCCCGTCTCGTCCAGCGCCTCCAGCACTTTCCCGACCCCATCGTCCAACGACACCGTCATCGCCGCGAATTCCCGCCGGACCTTGTCCTCTATGAAATCAACCCGCTTCAAATCCGCTGCTTGCGGCTGCATGATATTGATCGGCAACTGCGTGCTCGGGCTCCAGCCCTTCCCGAAATGCGGCGCGTTGTAGGCCAGGTAGAGAAAAAAAGGATCGTCCGCGCTTTTACGCCGGTTCAAAAAATCGACCGCTTCCTCCGTGATCAATTCCGTCGCGTATCCATTTTCACTGACATGCGCTTCCTGGTGATACCAGTCCGGGATATTTCCATACGTCATCGTGAAAAAATCGATACACCCGCCCGTGTGCCCAATGAACGAATCGAATCCGTGCCGCGTCGGCAGCAACTTCTTTTGGCCGTGCCCTAAATGCCACTTCCCGATTAGCGAGGTATGATAGCCTGCTCCACGAATCCGCTCCGCTATCGTCGTCTCCCCTGGCTGGATACCAAACTTCTTATGCTCGTCCGACATAAACATCAACGCGCTCAGCAACTGGTGACGCGAACGACTGGGATTGCGACCCGTGAGCAATCCGAAACGAGAAGGCGTGCAAATCGAAGAAGCCGAATACCACTGGTCGAACTTCATCCCCTCCCTCGCGATCCGATCGATATTGGGAGTTGGAATCTCACTGCCATAGCAACCCACATCGTTGATCCCCTGATCATCCGTGAAGATGAGAAGAATATTCGGACGATCAGCCGCGAAGACATCCGAGACCAGCAAACAGCAAACAACCAAAATCCGGGGGTAATTCATAACCAACTATGCTCGCAAACCCCCAAACGAGGCAAGACCCCAGTGCTAGAGAACGGACGAGTTAGTTTAAATTTCGACAAGGTTTTTAAAACCACAGATTACCTAGAGCAGCGAAGCCGCAACCAAAACGAGAATTTGTTTTAAACCACTGAGGACACTGATTTACACTGATGATGTAGGGCTTCGTGATTGGTTTAGAGGATGACTTATTGAGGGTTGAGGAACTGGGTTCGAGGGTCTTTTTTGGGATGAGCATCAGTGTTCATCGGTGTCCTCAGTGGTTCTAAGATTCTTTGAAGATCATTGGCTTATGGAATTTCAGTTTAGAAACCTTGTCTAAAAAACAAGATTCTGACGGATAGTAGTACAGAGAGCGCAGATGATTGAAGGAAACGGACCCCTTAACTATCTTAGAGACTGTCTAATAAATGCCATAAAAGCTCGGGACGGCGCCCGAGCGCTACCCATTTGAAGAGAGATTCAGGGTAGTGAACGGGCGCCGTCCCGTTCAAGCGATTCGCCACCGACTTATTGGACAGTCTCTTACATCTGCGCCCTCTGTGTACAGAGCAAAGCGACACATTCAATCTGTGGTTAGAACAAATTCAAAAACCTATCTTCAGCGAAGCTGAAACCTATTGTCGAAGTGTAGCGACGACTCCTAGGCCGACAGGCCGTTGACCCAAAACCAGATCGCGCTTGCCCAAATCCTCCAAGCAGCTAGACAGTCCTTTCGAGCGCTTATGAAAAATCGATACTTAGGAAACTCCGGTCTCGCCGTCTCCCGCGTCTGCTTGGGAACGATGACTTTCGGCAATGAAAGCTGGGGCTGCGGCGAAAAAGAATCCGCCGAAATCCTGGGCTCGTACCTCGACTCCGGCGGAAACTTCATCGACACCGCCGATCTCTACGCGGCCACCGAATCCGAGAAAATCCTCGGCAAGATCCTGAAAGGCAAAGACCGATCCAGTCTCGTAATTGCCTCCAAGTGCTGGTTTCCGGTTAACGAAACCCCGAACGCGCGAGGACTTTCGCGCAAGCACATCGTGGAAGCCTGCGAAGCCTCGCTCACGCGCATGAAGCTCGACTACATGGATCTCTTCCAAATCCATGGCCCCGATCCCTACACGCCGATCGAGGAGACCATGAGCGCTCTGGACGATCTCATTCGGTCAGGAAAAATCCGATACAGCGGGTGCTCCAATCTCTACGCCTGGCAGGTCGTCAAAGCCAACGCCGCCGCCAAGCAAAACGGATACGAGCCGTTCATCTCCGGCCAGTACCTTTACAACCTAATCCGTCGCGACATCGAACGCGAGATTCTCCCCGCCTGCGTCGACCAAGGCATGGGCATCCTTTGCTGGAGTCCTCTCGCGAGCGGATTGCTCACCGGTAAATACCGAGGCGTCGACATCCCCGAGCCGGGCTCCCGGTTCAAAGAGGTCGGCGAAATTCTGAACGACCGCTTCATCTGGAAAGAAGCGCTCGAGCTAGTCGACCTCGTTTGCTCAATCGCCGACGAAGTTGGAAAAAGCCCCGTCACCGTAGCGCTTTCCTGGATCCTGAAAGACCACGCCGTCACTTCCGTTCTCGCCGGCGCCCGTTCGGTCGAACAGCTTTTGCCCTCTCTCGAAGCCGGCGAATGGGACCTTTCCGACGAACACCGGGATCAGCTGACCGCGAAGCTCCCTTGCGACCACGGCTACCCATGCGATTGGATGAAAATCGCCCTCGTACCCAATTTCTCCAAAACCGAACCCGAGCCCAATCGAGCCCAACGCTTCCCCCCACTCGCCTAGCGCGATTTCAGATACCGTAGCCTCACCTTTCAGCCCATAATCTCAACACCCTAGTAAAATGAATACACTAAACGAAAACAGCATCGAATCCTCCAATCCCAATCGCCGACGCTTTCTTAAAAGCGTACTCGCTGCGGGAGCCGCCCCTATCGTCCTACCTTCCCTCTCGCTCGCCGCCAACGCCCCTTCCCGAAAAGTCCGGCTCGGCCTGATCGGCTGCGGCGGTCGCGGACAATGGATCGCGGACCTATTCGCAAAGCACGGCGGCTACCAGATCGTGGCCGGAGCGGACTATTTCCAGGATCGACTGGATTCCTTTTCGAAGACTTTCGACGTTCCTTCGAGCAAATGCTATTCCGGTTTGTCCTGCTATCAGAAACTGCTCGAAGACGGGGGAGTCGATGCTGTGGCGATCGAAAGCCCGCCCCATTTCCATCCAGAACAAGCCCAAGCTGCAGTAAATGCGGGCAAGCATGTTTACCTGGCCAAACCAATAGCAGTCGATGTGCCAGGCTGCCTATCCGTCGAAGAAAGCGGGGCTCTAGCGACTCGAAAAGGCATCACCTTCCTGGTCGATTTCCAGACCCGGGCTAATGAGTTCTTCGTTGAGGCCGTTAAGCGGGTGCATGGGGGAGCTTTGGGAAAACTCAGTTTTGGCGAATCGTCGTACCATGCCAACAATCCGTTTAAGGCTGCGGCAGAAATCCTAGGTCCCGATCCCAAAAATCCGGATAGCCGCTTACGCGCATGGGGAGTCGATCAAGCGCTGTCTGGGGACATCATTGTCGAACAGAACATCCATACGCTGGACGTAATGAGTTGGATCATGAATAAGCCGCCGCAACAAGCGTTCGGATCTAGCAATCAAAAGATGCGTCCTTGGGGAAATTGCCAGGATCATTTTTCAGTCATATTCAACTACGGGGATGAGGTGGACGTGAGCTTCACATCGCGGCAATTCGCCGCTCAGGGAACGAAGCCTGACGGCATTCTCAACCGCATGTTCGGAGAAGAGGGCGTCTTGGAAGCCAAATACTCGGGCCCAGTCCTGCTACGAGGAGGAGCAAAGAACTTCTATAGGGGCGGCGATTCGAAAGGACTTTACCAATCCGGGGCAACGGCCAACATCTCCAGCTTCCATGCCAGCATTATCGCCGGCGATGCCAGCAACGCAACCGTTGCTCCCAGCGTGCGCAGCAATCAGGTTGCCATCTTGGGAAGAACAGCAGCCAGCGAAGGCAGAATCGTCACGTGGAAAGAGATGCTGAAATCGAAGAAATCCTTGAAACTGAAACTCGATTTGAAGGCATGAATCGACGCCAAGCTATTAAGGCCGGCGCTTTTGTTGCAAGTAGCGCTCTACTCGCTCCGCGCATTTTCGGCCGCGAGCCTTCATTTGAATTCAAGATCGGCGCGTGCGACTGGTCTATCAAAAAGCGTCAGGAGTTGGACGCGTTTCGCCTAGGTCGGGACCTCGGTTTGGATGGCATCCAGTTTTCGTTCGGCAAACCGGGCGAATCCATCGATCTTCGCCAAAAGAGCGACCGGGAAGCGCTGCGCGAGGTCGTCGCCGAAACAGGCGTGGAAGTCGCGTCCTTAGCCATCGGGCTTCTCAACCAGATTCCGTTCGCCACCGACCCAGAGGGAGAGCAACTTGTGGTCGATTGTATCGAGGCGATGCATACGATGAAACGGGAAGCCGAAAAACTGGATAGCCCCTCCCTCGCTGCGAAAGTAGCCCCGAGCATCGTCTTGCTCGCGTTCTTTGGCAAAGGGGACATCAATGGCAAACCCGATCTTATCGAGAAAGTGATCGAAAAGCTCAAACGCATCGCGCCCGCCGCAGAGAAGGCCGGCGTCATTCTCGGGCTTGAGACCTGGCTCGATGAATCCGATCACCGTCACATCCTGGAAAGCGTCGCGTCTCCCGCCGTCAAGGTTTACTACGACCTGGCCAATGCCAACAAAATGGGCTATGACATCTACCAGGAGATCAAGATTCTGGGACGCGAAAACATCTGCGAAATCCACTGCAAGGAAAACGCTTTTCTGCTCGGCCAAGGCCGCATCGATTTCGATCGCATCAAGAGCAGCCTCGACAGTATCGATTACGACAACTGGCTCGTTATCGAATCCGCAATCCCCAAAGGCATGGAAATCTCCAAAGCCTACCGACACAACGTCGACTACTTGCGATCCGTATTTTAATGGCGGGGTAAAAAAGCCCGCTCGAATATCAATCCCAATCATCAACAGGCAGGATACTAAAGTTCTTCCAATTTTAATTCCATGTAGCTCAGTGCTTTAGCCTGAGCCCAGATCCTGGTTACGACTCAGGCTTGCTAAAAGCACAATGGGTAGGGTTCGCGTTCCGTCCCGAACCATTTTACAACCCCATCTGAATTTTAAGATTGGACCATCCCTCGCAAAAATGCTGTTGAATAACCTAAACAATC
>JAJFLS010000792.1 GCA_021772595.1 Opitutales bacterium | reverse complement strand
AACGCGGCACGCCGGGACGTCGTTGCCCTACCTAACCCCCACCGAATAGATCGAATATCTTCACTCGTTCGCAGATACACGCGATTTCCAACGAAAATTGTATCACCGTTACCTATTCAGGATTTACGTCATTACCTAGTGACCTAATTTTCACGCTCCGACTTATCCATGAAACACTACATCCTAACCGTTAACGAGCAGAAAAACTCTGTCGAAACAGACAAGATTTCCCACGAAGAACCCGAGCTAGGTCAAGAAATCAAAATCGAGGAATTATTCGCGGGCTAACTTTTCAAAACAAGATAATATGAAAACGAAACTCCTTTCGTCACTCGCAGTTTGCTCAAGCCTCTTAATCGTCGGCTGTAGTCAAAAACACAATACCCTCAATCCCGAAGATTCGGCCCAGGGATGGACCTTGCTATTCGATGGCGAAAGCTTGAACGGATGGCGTGGCTACATGGAGAACGACATGGAGTCGGCTTGGAACGTTCAGAATGGAGAGCTCACCTTAAAGGGCGGATCTCAAAAAGGGAAATATGCCAACATCAGGACCGAAGCGGAATTCGACGATTTCGAATTGGCATGGGAATGGAAGATCGAGCAAGGCTCGAACACCGGCTTGATATTTCACGTGAAGGAAGGCCCCAAGATGCCTTATCTTACGGGACCAGAATATCAGTTGCTGGACAATGTTGGCTTTCGAGGCGGCGACGGAAACCCGGTTCCCCCAAATGAATTCACCGGCACTCACTATGCGATCGAAGAGGCGTACCAAGATGCTTCAAATCCAATTGGAACGTGGAATAGCAGCCGAATCAAGGTCGTAGGAAATTCTGTCGAGTATTGGTTGAATGGCGTAAAGACCGCTGCCTATGAGATGCATAGCGACAAGTGGAACAAACAAGTAGCCGCCGCCAAATTCGGCAATGGAAATTGTATGGAACGACCGGAGAAGGATATTTCGCTCTCCAGGATCACGGCCATGGCGCCGCTTTTAGAAATATAAAAGTGAAAAATCTTTAAGGAGCCGAATTCAAATGTCTCAAACGCGATAAGGGTGCCTCTAATATTTCAGTTACTAGGATTAGGAGTACGCAGCTTGTTCATTGGAGCTTGTTGCTCGTTGATTCTGCCCGTTGCAGAACGAGTTTATGCTGAAACGCCCTCGTTCGACCTGCAGATCGAGCAGGTGACGGCTGGCGATAAGCATCATTTCTTTGGATACATCGGCCAATGCCAGACGATTCCTTGGAACAAAAGCGGACGATACATTTTGGGCATGGAGATCGACCGAATCGATCGCATGCCCGAACCGGAAGATGCTGCCACAATCATTCTGATCGATACCCGCAACGACAATAGAATCGTACGAATCGAGAAAACGCACGCGTGGAATCCGCAACAGGGAACGATGTTCTACTGGAACCCGCGATCGCCTGAGACGCAGTTTTTCTTCAACGATCGAGACATCGAAAGCGGCAAGGTTTTCACGGTCCTCTATGATATCGAAAAGAAGAAGCGCGTTCGCGAGTACCGATTCGATGACACTCCGATCGGCAACGGAGGAGTGGCAGCGGATGGCTCTGCGTGGCTTGGCTTGAACTATGGACGGCTGGCGCGACTCCGCCTGGTGACGGGCTACAAGGGGGCCTTGGACTGGTCGAAAGACGAAAAGGCGCCGGACAATGACGGCATGTTCATCGTGGACATCGAATCAGGCGAGAAACGCTTATTGGTATCCTACCGTCAACTCGAAGCGAAAATCAAAGAACTCAATCCGGAACTAGCCCATACGGGACTTTTCATAAACCACACGCTCTGGAACAGAGACTGCGATCGCATCTACTTCTTTGCCCGAGCTGGCTGGAATGGCGATGGGAGCAAACGCACGAATGTTCCCTTTTCGATCCACGCCGATGGCACCCACTTGAGCGCCCAGAAGTTTATAGGCGGGCATCCTGAATGGGCTGAAGGCAGTGTGCTGATCGGCAGGCAAGGCAAGAAGCAGATGCTCTACGACGTGGACAAGAAAGAGTTCGTAAAACAATGGGGAAACGCTGAGATCTTCCCCAATCCGGAAGGCGATATTTCACTCTCGCCCGACGGTCAATGGTTCGCCAATGGGAACAAGAAAGGCGACAAGAACTACTATTCGATATTCCGGCCTAGCGACGGAGCCTTTGCCCGCAGCGAAGGGATAGACAAAGGACAATATGGCGGCGACATACGTATCGACCCGGCTCCACGATGGAATCGAACCAACGATGCCATCCTAGTACCTGGTATCTCGAAGAATGGGACAAGACAGATCTTCATGATCCGCATAAACACCTCGGAGTAACCGATGCAAAGGAGCAGTGAATAAGATGCGACTTAAGAACTATACCACGTTGATTTTCGGAATCGCTTGCTTGGCATCGGGCGCAAGCGCCAAGCCGCTGAACGTGCTTCTGATTACGATTGACGATCTACGGACCGAGATAGGCGCTTACGGAGCCGAGGACGCGTATACGCCGCACATGGATCGCTTGGCGGAAAAGGGCCTGAAGTTCGACAACGCCTTCTGCCAGTATCCCATTTGCAACCCGAGCCGCTCTTCCTTCCTGACGGGTTTGCGACCGGATGAGCTGGGAATTCTCTCCAACGAAACCCCGCTACGGCAAAAGTGGCCGGACATAGTCACGCTGCCTCAGCTGTTCCGGAAAAATGGATACTTCACGGCAGGCATAGGGAAACTGTTTCATGCCGGATTGGACAACCAGGGAAATCGAACGTTTTTTCGGGACGATGCGTCCTTCGATCATTTCTTTCGAGCTTATAGCAAATCTCATCAGTACCGCGACAGCGCCTACCTCGAAGGCCGAGGACGCCTACTAGGCGATCAAACGGTGGGATGGGCTCATTGGATCGCGGACGAAGGCGGCGACAATGCCCAGCCGGATGGCCAGAACGCCCAGGAGGGCGTACGCGTTTTGGAAGAGAATCTCGACAAACCCTTTTTCATAGGAGTCGGTTTCCACAAGCCGCACGATCCGTTCATCGCCCCTAAGGAATATTTCGAACGCTACCCTTTGGATGAAATCAAGTTGTCGGAAGCGCCTGCGGACCGATCGCAACGCCTGGAGTACGCCACTCCAGACAACTACAATTTCCATTCCTACTCGGATCGCGATCGCCGCGAATTCAAACGGGCCTACCTGGCATGTACCACCTTTGTGGATGCGCAAGTGGGCAAGCTGCTCGACGCCATGGATCGCCTGGAGTTGTGGGACAATACCATCGTCGTTTTGATGAGCGATCACGGCTACCATTTGGGCGAGCATGACTGGTGGAACAAGGTGACCGTTTTCGATATCGGAGCGCGGGGCCCGCTGATGATGTGGGTTCCGGATACCGCTCACATGGGAAGCAGCTCGGATTCGGTGGTCGAATTTGTCGACCTCTACCCTACCCTCGCCGATCTATGCGAACTGAAAGCGCCACACGCATTGTCCGGGCAAAGCTTGCGTCCGCTCATCGAAAACCGCACGACCATCGAAAAGCCTGCCTATACGCAGGTTCGCCGGCGGAACATCGATATGGGCTACAGCGTGCGTTTCGGGGATTGGCGATTCACTCAATGGGGGAAGGACGGAGAAGGCGGCTACGAGCTTTACAACACCGTCAAAGATCGGATCGGCTACTACAACTTGGTCGAAAATCCAGAATATGCGTCCATCCGCAAGGAGCTTTCAGCCTTATTGAGAAAGGGATACCCCGCTCTTGAAAATTGAAAGATTCGAAATCATCAAATTGGAGAATGGCGGGCGGGCGAACGACATGCCCACTATAATGCCATAAAATACCATCTAATTACCCAAATAATGAATACGCAATACCGTAATAAACCTGCCATTACATGGTGGGGCTTCTTGAGTCTTGTCTTGCCCTTGACAATAGCATCCAACGCATTGGCCGAGGACGATCGCGATTGGTTGAAAAGCGAGACGCAGCGTCAATTGGAAGGTTGCCGAATCGAGAGTCACTCGGGCGTGCAACTCCACACGCCCGATGGAATTGGCCACTACAAAGCGCTTTGGACGCGCGACTACTACTACATGGTCAAGTATGCGGGCGATCTCATGGACTTGAATGAAGTAAAGCGGGCGATCGAATTCATACTGTCTGGACAGCGAGAAGACGGTTGCATACCGGATCGAGTGAAGGCGGATGGAACGCCTATCTACAGTCCCGGCGGGGAGAGCAACCCACTAGCCGATCACGCCTTGGACAATGGAGCCTTTCTAGCGCTCGTGGCCTGCGAATACGTCAACCGCTCCGGCGACATCGGTTTCTTCAGAAAAATCGAATCCAAGGTGAAGAACGGCTTGGATCAAACGCTTCGGGCGGACAATGGACTGGTCTACAACGACCCGAAAAATCCGGAATGCGTGTATGGATTTACCGATATCGTCATCAAGACCGGACACCTTCTCTTCTCCTCGTTGCTCTATCACAAGGCCTGCGAGGAGATGGCGGCGATCGGAGCGAAAACCAACTCGAAGCATGTGGCCGACTATCGCAAGCGGGCGCGGCTCATCGAAGAAAATATCGGAATCCTCTCGGACGAGAAAACCGGAATGTTTTTTGCCGCAGATCAGGATTGCAAGCAAATCGACATCTGGGGCAGCGCCTACGCTCACGAGGTAGGACTGGTGCCTGAAGAACAAGCGAAGCGCATCGCTCAGTACTTCATCGACCATTGGGACAGCGTGGTCCAGCACGGTCAGGTCCGGCATTTGACGGGCGAAGAGACTTGGGAGCGATTGTTCCTTGCCCGCAAAGCAGGCGAGTATCAGAATGGCGCTTACTGGTCGACGCCGCTTCCTTGGGTCGTTCCGGTAATCGCGAAAATCGATCCGGATCGAGCCCGACAGATGCTCGAAGATACGATTGAATACTTCAAGGCAAATGGCGTGGCGGAGTGCATCAACGGCGACTATCGCAAGGTTCCGAATTTCGTCGTTGGCATTACCAACCTTTATGGCGCTCGTAAGGGCCACTACCCGAACCTTCGGGAAAAGTGAAAAAATCGCAAAGGGTCCAATCTGTATTCAAATGTCTATACAAAAATCTGCTCCCGCATTCCAGCGACGAAGTCGCGATGTTAATTCAATTATCGTTTTCGCGCTACTTCTTGACCCAACGGAAAGAATCGCCGACC
Organism: Opitutales bacterium; assembly: GCA_021772595.1. Classification (GTDB taxonomy): domain Bacteria; phylum Verrucomicrobiota; class Verrucomicrobiia; order Opitutales; family Opitutaceae; genus Pelagisphaera. Next base: position 746 of record JAJFLS010000792.1, on the reverse strand, counting down.
GTAACCATTTTGAGAGTCTTCTTGGAAGTGGCTTCTGGGGCGAAGGTCGCTGGAGCCTGGGCTTTTAGTTCTTTTTTGATTCCTGCGTATTCAATATTTCCTGCCAAATTGTTCCATTCGTGAAAATCCGTTTTCAGGTCGTAGAGCTCTTCCGTTCCATCCTTGTAGTAGATGTAACGCCATTCACGATTGATGATGGCGTAGCTTCCAGGATGGTCGTGAGGCAGCAACACGCTGCGCGCTTCATCAGTACTGGGGTTTTTCAATACGGAAACCAACGATTGTCCGTCATGCTCCGGATCTTCGGGTAGATCACACATGCTCGCCAAAGTCGGGTACATATCGATAAGCGTCGCGGTATATTCGGTCTTGGCGCCTTTCTCAATGCCCGGACCTGCCCACAGAAACGGAACATTCGAGGTGCGCTGCCAGAGCGTATGCTTGCCCCAATTGCCTTTCTCGCCGTGACCGTAACCGTGGTCGCTCCAGAAAACGATAATTGTATTGTCCGCGTGGGGACTGTCTTCAAGCGTGTCTAGCACTTGGCCCAACAGCGAGTCCGCATAGGATATAGAGGCCAGATAGGCCTGCAGAGTCTTTTCTACGATCCCGAGTTCGAGTAACTTGTCGTGAATCCCCTTTCTCCGCGCTGCGAATTTCTTGCGCACGGGCTCCGGCAGATCGTCTATGTCGTCGTCCTTCCATTCGGGCCGACGGATGGATTCGATCGGGTACATATCGAAAAA
>JAJFLS010000791.1 GCA_021772595.1 Opitutales bacterium | reverse complement strand
GAGTCTGTCAGTTGTAAAGGGCAGTGGTGGAATCGCCCGACTGGAAGCGGATTTGGAAAGGAATTCCTTGGCTGGAAACGTCGCGTTAGCCTGTCATCCTGTGGAAGTCCCGAAGTTGAGCCGGAAGGACGATTCGGATATCGACCACTCCACATTCTGGTTTACCGATTGGGATATCAGCGGAGACAAAGTCGTCGCGAATCTCGAGCAACGGTACGAGCCGATCCTGTGGACTCAGTACACCGTACATCGAAACGTTCTAAAGCTGATGGCGTTTTTCGTGCCGATGGAAGCGACCGCCAGCAAAACGGCGGCGATGCAGCTAAAAACGGATACGGGTTGGACTACGATCGCGGAAAGCGAAATCGAACCGCTCTCGTTGACGGCGAATTTCCGCGTCGAGAACTGGGACAGCGATCAAGATAGTGAATACCGCGTTGCCTATTCGTGGGAATCGGTGGAGGGAGATGAACTGGCGACTTGGGGCGGGCGAATCCGCAAGGATCCTGTCGATCAGGACAGTGTTTCGCTGGCTGGTCTTTCTTGCTCGAATTCGGAGTTGTTCCCCAATCGCTTTCTGGAAACGAACCTATTGGCTCAAGATCCGGACCTCGTCTATTTTTCAGGCGACCAAATTTACGAACTCAATGGCGGCTATGGAATCTCGTTCGCGAGAACCGAAGCGGATCTTCCGCGGTCCGCTTTGAACTATCTCGGGAAATTCTGGTATACGGGATTGAGTTTTAGAGAGCTCATGAAGGATCGCCCGACGGTTATGGTTCCGGATGATCACGACGTCTATTCAAACGACCTTTGGGGCAAGAGTGGCGCACCGATGCCCGGAGATGGAGCGGTCAATGATATGCGCTGCTTTGGTGGATACCGGATGCATCCCAGCTGGGTGAATATGGTCGAGCATACGCAAATGGGCCATCACCCGGATCCCTTCGATTCGACGCCTGTTGAGCGCGGTATTGGTGTTCACTATACGAGCCTCGATGTGGGCGGCGTAAGTTTCGCTTTAATAAATGATCGGAAATTCAAATCCGCTCCCGGCGATGTCATCGATGCGATGGAGCCTCTATTCGAAATGCGTGGCAGTCGCAATCTTCCTCAATTGGATACTATACGTGAGGAGAATTTCGATACGAGCGCGCTTGATCGAAAAGACCTGACGCTGCTCGGGCAACGCCAGTTGAAATTTTTAAAGGAGTGGGGCACTGGTCCGGCGAAGCTCCGGGCGGTATTGTCCCAGTCGCCTTATTGCCAACCGCATCACTTGATGGTGGCGGATTTCGATTCGAATGGCTGGCCTCAATCCGGCCGTAATCGAGCGCTGGAAGTGATCCGCGAAACCGGCGCGGTTATGATTCACGGAGACCTGCATTTCGCGACCCTCGTTCAACAGGGAATCGACGAGTGGGAGGATGCCGGTTGGAGCTTTACTCTGCCGGCGGTTTCTACGGCAACCCACCGCGCCTGGCGCCCGAAAGTCGAGCCGCAGAACCAGCTACCGGGAATGCCCGACTATACGGGCCGTTTTCTAGATGGCTGGGGAAACAAAATGACGATTTGGGCGGCGGCCAATCCCTATAGTTTCCTCATCGAAGACGACTACGAAGGCGAGGGAAGCCCTACGCTCGACTACATGAGAGAAGGCGGACTTGGCTATGGAATAGTCCGTTTCAATAAAGCGAAGAAATCTGTGACTTTCGAAAGCTGGCCGGTGTACGGGGAATTCAATGGGGTCGACGCTCACCCGCAGCATCCGGGTTTTCCGAAGACGATCGCGGTAGAGTGATTTGAATTGCGAAAGAACGCGAGTAGGCACGAACGTTTTTCAAACCACGGAGGAAGGGGAGTTACGGAGGCGAGCGAAACCTCTGTGCTTCGTGTTTAGGCGAGTGTCTAAAATGTTTTTGTAGGAGCGGGTTTACCCCGCGATTTAACCGTTCGACATATGATAGGATGAGGGTTATCGCGGGATAAACCCGCTCCTACAATTTGGCAACAACGCGTATTCTGGTTTATCGGACAGTCTCTAATCTAAACCTTCGGGCGCCAGCCTTTGCGGTAGGCGCGTTTCCACAGTTTTTGCGCGGCGGGGTTGTCGAGGATGCGGCCGGTGGTGGGGTCGATGTCCAGTACGGATTGGGTGCGGTAGGCGATGTTTCCGAGATGGCACCATAAGGTGCTTTTTTGGCCTTCGGCGATTTCCTGGCGTAGCGGGGCGTCGTCGCGGATCGCGTCGCATAGGTTTTGAAAATGAGGGACGTCGCCCGGCGTGCCTTCGCCTTTGTCGATTGCCGCGCCTTTCGAATCGTAAATCTTGTATCCGGAGAAATCGAACGCTACGGAGCCGCCTTCTCCATAGAACGTGCAAAATGCGAGGTTCTCCTCCCGGCGACGATGACAGCTGCTGCCGTCCCAGGACGCGCCGGATTCGCCGAAATCGAATTGGGCGACCCCGGTGTCAGGCGTCTCTTGGTCGTCGTCGAAATGATAGCGCGCGCCCTGGTAGCTTACGCGAGTCGGGTAATCCACTCCTAGTCCCCAGCGTGCCAGGTCGAGCGCGTGAACCCCGTTGTTGATCAATTCGCCCCCGCCGTATTTCCAGTGCCAGTGCCAGTTGTAGTGGACGAGATTGTCTTTGTAGGGTTGTTCGGGGACGGGACCTTGCCAGAGATCGTAATCCAGAAAATCGGGAACCGGGGCGGGGTTGCCGCGCCCGATACTGTCGCGAGAATTCTGATACCACGTGCGTGCGTATAGGACTTTTCCGATGACGCCGCTGTGGAGCTTGGCGATGCCTTCGATCATCGAGGCGTAGCTGCGGCGCTGCGTTCCTTGCTGCACGCGGCGGTCGTGTTTGCGGGCGGCTGCCACCATCCATTCGCCTTCCTGCGGATCGTAGCTGCCGGGCTTTTCTACGTACACGTGCTTGCCAGCTTCGCAGGCTAATATGGTCGCCGGAGCGTGCCAGAAATTGGGGGCGGCGATCGAGAGAATATCCACGGTGGGGTCGTCCAAAATGCGACGAAAGTCGCCCACGATTTTAGGAGGCCGCGACTGCCCTTCGCTGGCCAAGGCGGCTCCTGCTGCTGCGCGGGTCTTGTCCACGTCGCAGACATAGGCGATTTCGACATTGGTCGCTTTCTGAAAACTCTTGATATGGGCGGTTCCTCGTTTGAGGCCCATGACACCGACGCGCAGTTTTCGGGAGGGAGCGTTTTGGGCATTGATGCTGGGAAGCGTGGCAAAGGAGGTCGCTCCGAGGACACTGGCGGTTTTCACGAAGTCTCTTCTGGAAAGGGTGGGGTCAGTCATATTGATTGGGGTTGAGGGTACTCTCGACGAAGCAGTCATTTTGCCCCGTTCCAAACGGTGGAACAAGGGAAATGGATGGTTATGGTAAAAAGGTGGGAGCTTTACCGTATGGCCCGGTCGCGGTCTTGCGTTTGTGTTTCTTATCGTCCAGCGTTTCCCACGCCCTATGAAACGAATACCCACTTTCCTTACGCTGGTAGCGCTGTTGTGCGCGAGCGTATCTTTCGCCGCAAAAGAGTCAGATTCACTGCCGCGGATTCTCATTATCGGAGACTCGATTTCGATCGGCTACACGCCGTTCGTTAAAGAGCTGTTCCAAGGTCGAGCGGAGGTTGTCCATAATCCTGGAAACGCCCAGCATACCGGGACGGGGTTGGAGAAAATCGACTCGTGGATCGGCGAAGGAAATTGGGATGTGATCCATTTTAACTGGGGCTTGTGGGACCTGTGCTACCGTCATCCCGACACCAAGAATCAAGGCAATCGCGATAAGGTGAGAGGAACGCTGACGACCGAGCTGAGCGACTACGAAGCCAATTTGGAGAAGCTGGTGAGCCGCCTGAAGCGGACCGGAGCGAAATTGGTTTGGGGCAGCACTTCGTTTATTCCAGAAGGGGAG
>JAJFLS010000080.1 GCA_021772595.1 Opitutales bacterium | reverse complement strand
GTATTGTTGAAGCAGAACGAAACGAAAATCCTGCCCTCGTGGCTTGTCTCGGCGTAGCAGCGCGAAGACGGAAGCGAGGATCCTGCCCCGAGTCTCGACGAGGGATCAAGTGACGAAGGAACGTTGTTAAACGAATTTTATTAACAACGCTCGTGCCTCGCTTGATCCACGCTGCGCGTGGGCAGGATCCCCGACCATTCGACAAGCTCATGGCGAGTGAATCGGGGGCAGGATTCGAAAACTTTGCTTTAAAAACAAGATTCTGATGGATTGTAGTGCGGAGGTACGGAGATGGGCAATATTCGATTTCGTCTCCCTACCTCCGTGTGCTCCGTGGTTAAGAAATTCTATTTGGGAGCCGGGAACTACGCTCATCCGTACAGCTCGGAAAGATCGGCTGTGCTGTCTGAGAATCCTGTATCCGAAACTCCCATGCGATTAAGCATCGTAAAGAGGAGATTCGACATTGGGGCATCTTCACCGTTGTCATTGTAAGTCAAATACTGGCCCTGCTTGAACCCCATATTGCCGCCGCCGGCAAAGACCAACGGGTAGTTGTGATTGTTGTGGGTGCGGCTATTGGAAGTGCCGCACAGCACCATCGTGTTATCAAGCATGCTGCCGCCCTCTTCCGGCGCGTCCGCCAAGCGCTGGAGAAAACGAGCTAGGTTTTCGACCAGACATTGATTCCATTGGCCCTGCCTCGGGAATCCGCCTGGTTTGCCGGCGCCGTGAGCCAATTCGTGTTGCGACCCGAGACCCAACGCTTTCGGAAACTGATTCGAAGTGTTGCCATTCATGGCGCTCAACATGTACGTCGCCAGTCGAGTGGAATCAGTCTGAAACGCGAGATACATCAGGTCGTACATCGCACGCATGTATTCTATCGGCGCGTCGGTTGTGACGGTCAAATCCACGGCGGACTCGTCCACCTCGACCTTCGGAATATCGAGCCAATGCTGGCTTCTGACGACGCGTTTCTCGATGTCGCGGACGGAGGTGAGATACTCGTCGTACTTTTCCTGGTCCTGCTTGCCGAGCTTGTTTCTCATCGATTTGGATTGATCCAAAACGAGGTCGAGCATGCTGGCCTCGGTGTCCAGTCGACGGCGCGTTTCCTCGATCGTGCCTCCGCCGTCACCAAAGAGGCGATCGAAGATCTGCTTCGGCCTATCGAGCGCCGGGATGGGTTGACCGGATTGCGTAAACGAAAGCGTTTTCGATCGAGTCGGCATTCCAATGCCTCCATCGCTTGACAGGACGAGCGACGCGAACCGCGTTTGGTTGCCGTACTTCGCGGCGGCTATCTGATCGAAGGAAACGGTATTTCTAAAATTGGCGCCCGCAAAGTTAGCTCCCGTCAAAAATATGTCGCCCGTATCGTGTCCGCCAATGTCGCGCCCAGTCGGATGCGAAAGCCCGCCGATCACAGAGAGCTGCTCACGCAGGGGCTCGAACGACTCCATCACCTTGGTGTAACGAAACCCGTTGCCCTCCCGCACCGGGAACAAGCCCCAGTCGCGATCCTCGTGATCTTCGCTCGGCACACTGGCGCCGTAGGGAAAATAAACCGTGCACAAACGTTTGGGCAGTTCAGTCGCCGTGGACGCCACCGCCGTGTTTCGCATGCACTCTAGAAACGGCAATCCGAGCGCCACTCCCGTTCCGCGGAGGAAAGTCCTTCGGTCCATATGCCATGATTTTTTCGCCATAGGTGTGTCCTTTCTTCGGTTAACGCGTGAGAAACAGCTTCGATGTTACAACGGATTCGATCAGTAGATCCAGACGATAATTATTCACCTCAAATTGAGCCGCGAGCTCGTCCACAATCGGCTCGTCTGTAAACTCAAGCGAGCGACCCAAACCGTAAGCCAACATCTTGACCACGAGCGCTTTCGCGAAATCGTCTTTTTTCTCCTTCAGAATGTACGCTTTCAACTGATCGACCCCATCGATTTTCTGCCCGTCGGTCATCGTATCCGTCGCGTCCAGCGGCGCCTTTTCCACTTTCGTGCGGGTTTGGCCTTTTTCCCGAGCCGTCAGACGCAGCGCCTCGGTGCGGTAGAGTCCGGTCGCGTCGAAATGCTCCAGCGGGATTCCCCACGGATCGATCTTGCGATGGCAGTTCACGCAGGCCTCCTCCTCTCGGTGAACGGCCAACTGATCCTTCAAGGTAAGCTTAGCGAAGCCGGGCGTTTCGGAATCCAGCGACGGCACATTGGCGGGCGGCGGCGACGGTGGATCGTCCAACAAGCGTTCCAAAATCCAAACAGCCCGCTTGATGGGATGAGAATCTTCGCCGGTCGAATTGCCCACGAGCATGCTCCCCTGCGTGATCAAGCCCCCGCGTCGATGCTCCGGCTTCAGATCCACGCGCGTCATCGCCGTGCCCGTGACGCCCTCGACGCCGTAGTGCTTGGCGAGCCGTTCGTTGAGCATCGTGAAATCGGAGTCGATGAAATTTATTGCCGACAGATCGCTGCGCAGAATCTCCGCGAAAAACTGCTGCGTTTCGAGTCGCATAGCCGGTTTCACACGATTGTTGAAATTCGGATAGAACTGCGGATTGACCGCCACGCGATCCAATGCTGGAAGATCCAGCCACTGGTCCGTGAATTGTTCGATAAAGCGATTCGACTGCGGGGCGTCGAGCATTCGCTGGATTTGGCCGCGCAGTACCTTCGGCTTGAGCAATCGCCGGTTGGCGGCCAATTCGAAGAGCTCGTCGTCGGGCATTGTGCTCCAGAGAAAATAGGACAGCCGCGATGCCACTTCGTAGGGCGTTAAATCGCGAATTCCTTTCTTCGGATCGATCGGCTCGAATAAGTAAAGGAATTGCGGCGAAACGAGAACCATGGCCAGCGTTTGCCGCATCGCTTCGACATAGGTGGCGTAGCGAGGCCTGATCTCATGATAAAAACTCAGCACTTCCTCCACCTCCGCCGCGGTCGCCGGACGACGGTAGGCACGCTTCATGAAACGCTTGAGCACCTGCTTGGCGTAGCCGGTTTCGTTCTTGGGCGTTTCCGCTCCTTTGAACAGAATCGCTTGGTGATGCTCGGGCGGCCATATCTTGTAGTCGGGCGCCGCGATTTCGACCGACTCGACCACCAGCCAAGGCTGCTTCGGGTCCGGATCGTTCAACACCTTCTCCTGCTGGTTTAGTTTCAGGTCGAACACTTCGATAGCTTCGGAACCGTCATCGTACACGTTGTGAACATTCACGAGCATGCCCGGAAAATTCGACGGAGTTATCAGCACTGGAAATTGCTCGAGCCGGCCTATGAATTCGTAGATGCCCGGCTCCTCCGCCGTAGCCGTTACGTCGATGTCCTCGCCGAGCTCACCTCCGGGCACGTAGGTATCGGCCCGCACGCCAATCCTTACGCGCATCCGAGGCGGTCCCTTGCCCTCAGGGATAACCGCATAGGCCTTCACGCGAACTTTCACAGGCCCCTCAGTCGGATATTCCGTCAGGCGCGTCATAAAGCAGTTGCCCGGCTGGATGTTGCGCGTGTGGATCTTGTCCGCATTCCTATCGGCGCGGCGACTTACGTTATTCGTGCCCAGATGCTCGATACGTTGAGGCGCCTCGCTTTCATCGACCAGTGCCACGCTCAAACCTTGTTGGGCCGCCTTAAGGTAGTACTCCAGCTGCATCGACGACATGCCCATCAACGAGCCATTGTTCTGAAATCCGTCGCGGCTATTCGCCTCTGGTGGCAGATCCTGGGCGTAGTCCAGTTCGACGCCGAGAAGATCGCTCATCGTGTTGTTGTACTCGTATCGCGTCAAACGACGCAAAACACCCAACCCGCCCGTGGAGCGCTTAACGTCTACCGCATGAATCATCTCCGCGGTGATCCAATTCACGATCGCCTGACGCTCATCGTTCGTAGGCTGCTCCTCGTCCTCCGGAGGCATGTCACCCAGATTCAAAACGTCGAGCATGTCGTGCCAGGTTTCCACGTCGCGACCGTTGACGAAATCGCGGTCGAGCGTGTCCACACGCATATCATTTTTCTGTTTCTTGGGCCCGTGGCAACCCACGCAATACGTTTCCATAATCGGAGCCACCTGATCCTCAAACGAAAGCGGATCAGGTGCCGCCAATACGCCCGGCAAGGCGAACGCCGCAACCGCTACTGGGGAGAACTTCAAGAAATACAGTGGCACATGAGTCTTTTCCGAAAAAATCCGAAAAAAGGACAAAAGGCGTACTCCAAATGTAGCTCAGTGCTTTAGCCTGAGTCTCAAGATTAGCGAAAATTGTAGGAGCGGCTTTACGCCGCGATAGAGTCAGACAAATCGCGGCATAAAGCCGCTCCTACAATTCGGGCAAAAATCGGCTGAAGAAAAGAAGATTCACGCGAAGACGCGAAGTTTTGAAACAATCAACCGAACCGATAAAGCCGGCTGGATTACGATTTCAGCCGTCAAGGTAGGCGCTCAAACTGTCTTGGAGTTCGTTGCTGAATCCTGCCAAGTCGTCTTCATTGAGCATTCCGTATCTGCACATCAGCGCCATTGCCATAAACATTTTGGATCTGGAATGGCCATCCAAGCAATCGACTAGAATCTTCCTCTCTTTTTTCATTTTGTCGAAAGCGTCCCAAAACTGTTCCGTCGGCGTCTTTCCCGGGGCCGTTAACAGATTCAATATCTCGTGGTTTTTTCCTTTTAAATACCTCTCCCGAAGTTCCGGAACTAGTTTGCGAAATCGCTTCCAATCTGACTCTTTTGGACCTGCCATAATTATTCGTGAACCGTAATTCCGGTTTCAACAATCGAAATCAACTAAAAGCGGGGAAGCCTGTTTCAACCGCCTATAAATGCAGATCGAAAAAGACGATATTCTTAAACACTGAGAACGCATGGATGCCTTCGCCTCCGTTCCTCCGTGATCTCCGTGGTTTATGAAACATTTGGGAAGACTCACGCGAAGCTGCGAAGACGCGAAGTTTTGAAACACTTGGAAATGCAGAATACCGCATGTCCCATGCCCTGTTCTCCCCCTTCGCGTTTTCGCGGCTTCGCGTGAGCCTATTTCTTCCCCCAAACTTGCCAACGCTCAACATGATCCGAATACACCGGCAAACCGCTTTCATAAGGATCATCGGCAATGAGGGAAAAATGCCCTTCCAGCAAATGCGCCCTGTCATCATCAGTCATCGGATAAGGAGGATCGCTATCTTCGGGCTGTCCGTAATGAAAAACGCCCGCCAAAACCCCGCCGTCTTTCAGCAACGAGGCTATCCTCTCGCCATACCGTTCGCGAAGCTCCTCAGGAAGCGCGCAAAGAAAAGTACGCTCGTAGCAAATATCGAAGCTCCCCAATGGAAGATCGCAGCCAAAGAAGTCCCCGCAGATAATCTCGTCCGCAAAATCGCCGATTACCGATTTCGCCGCGCGAATCGCCTCCTCCGAAAAATCGACTGCGCACACCGAATGCCCAAGCCGTCTTAGATCCGAAATCTCATACCCGCGCCCGCATCCAGGAATCAAAACCGTTCGCTCAGCCGGCTGCATCCGCATAAACTCCAGCAACTCACCAGGACTCCGTCCAAGATCCCACTTCGTATTACTCTCCCGATACCGACTCGACCATTCCGATTCGTCCATGATGCTTGTCATTCCGTGCGGAACCCGGAGTTAACTCAAGCATTTCATAAACCACGGAGATCCTAGAGCATCAAAGCCGCTCCACGATCTCGAGCTCGTCATATCATTTGCCAGACTAAGCCAGGATACGGTGAATCCAGAGAACGACGTTATTCGCTTCCAGCAGAAACTGCTTCATCTGCATGCGTTTCGAATTGTTCTAGCGCCTTCTGAAACGCGACCTTTTTCATATCCAAGAAATCGTCATCTATCCGAACTTCCCGGTTTTCGGTTTTGCGAGCCCCATGCGTTAAGTCGGCTGAATAGCCATGAATAACCATAGGGCGACTGCTAGACGACGGCCGCTCTAAAGAAAATACACACACGCCTTGAAACTGCTCCGGTCCGCCGTATCGATCGCAGGTATACGTATAAATAAGCTTCTTATCTTTGGATTCAATCGCCGAGGCAGTAGAGGTCCAATCATTGATTGTTTCACCCGTTTCAGTAAATCCCTTTCCCTTTATATTCAAGGTTTCCAGTGATTGCTCAAAGTGCTCTACACTGTAAACACTACAACCATCGGCTCGTTGATACATGCCGATCCAGGTTCCTTGTAGGTCGTCCTTTCCAAAGAGCAGCTTTTTCAGCAGGCGATTACTCTCCAGCAAACCACTGAGGATTTTCGCAAATCCGGTGTAAATCGCCGTTGATCCAACCGCGCCGACAATTAAGCCTAACCAGGGAGTCGATAATTGTCTACGTTCAAGCCATGGGATTAAATTGGTGAGAACGATTGCCATAATAGAGACTGTTACAATCGTGATGCAAAGATGATATTTTTTTAATGGGGTCATTATTCTTTTCGGCAGACTGTATCGTTAACCCGCAATTGTGACGCGTTCACGTATTCTTGATTAGCGACCATTTTTATGTATTTAAGAACATCCGGATTAATATGCCCGTCGCTTTCGCCTGAAAAGCGACGAAGCTTTTTAGTAGCATAAGCGAATTTTTGACACTCAGACGCTTCAAGTTCTGGACACCTTGCATAAACATGCACAAGCCGAGCTAGGCGGAACGCGTCCGACTTAACTAATCGAACGCCTGACTCGAAACGACGTCTCAACTTTTCAAGTAAATCTTTTCCTTCCTGTGGAGGCATTGTGCTCAACATCCCCCACTCCACAGATAATACACCCGTTTGAAGCCAAAGCTCGTACATCAAGCTCCACCACCAAATATTCTGTCCCTTTCCTAATGACTTTCTTCTCGATCGCCGCAGCAAATTATCTACATCCTTTAGATATATCATCGGCAATGGATCTTGTTCGTTTTCACGACGACGAGCCTTCGCCTTTAGGAGCATAGCTTCCGCACGTCGCAAATCAATCACAGCCCACTTTGTTTCCCCCACTTTAACGCCTGCGCGGAATAGATATCCGGATGCCTCATCAAACCGTCTATTGGCCTCGTAGTAACGCTCCATATGCGCCAGCAAAATTCCATAATGAGTTCTCAAGAACGAGTTCTCCTTTTGCAAAAAAGCTGCGTCATCGATGTAACGCATGACAGTTGTCGAATAAGCGTAAATCGATTCGCAATAGATTTTCCGATCATGATTCGCCGTACTTATATCGCCTGATTCTACGCGATTCGTATCTTCACATTCATTCAGCTTATCTAATTGGACATACAGCAGTTGAAGAAAAATGAATCTCCTCAAGTACTTGACCATCCACGTCAATTTCTCCTGATCTCCACGGCATTCGGAAGCGAATTCGTGAGCTTTCAATCGCGCGTCACTGATTCCAAATCCCGTATTCGCTTCGATCACGTGGTTAAAGGAAGGAAACTCCGACCCCAATTCTTTCAAAGCGCTTTTAAAAACCTTATCCGCATCGCGATAACGCCGCAGTCCAATCAACGAAATCACTTGATCATACTTTAATCCTAATTCCGCTTTCTTCCGCGTCGCTATAATGCTCTGAACTTGGTCATAGTCCATTCGCTCCCGCAACAGATCGATTAAAAGCGAGCGAACTTCCTTCTCTACCGGTGAATCCATATCCGCATGCATATCCCATAACTCTCTCAACTCATCCACGAATGAACTAGACCACGCGGACGACAGGACCTTCTCTTGAGCCAATCGAATCGAGTTTGCAAGTTCGAGACAACTCGTGTCCCTCAAGCTCTCATAGGCACGAACGTCCGTACCGTCTTCTCCTTTCTTCGTCCATAACTCATCCGAAATATGATAGGCGCACAGCCGATGGTATACCGCTTCTTCAAAGGTCCTCGTATCACCGGATGACCTAAATAGCTTCATATACCAATCGCCAATCCCCTGATGACATTCAGCTCTTAGATCGTCGTGATCAATATCTGATCGCCGATAGGCCGACTCTAGTTCTTCCCTTAATCGTTTTCGAACATCATCATGCATCCACAGGAAACCTCCGGCTTGAATTCG
>JAJFLS010000790.1 GCA_021772595.1 Opitutales bacterium | reverse complement strand
CCGTCGTCCAGCATGTGAGCGCCGTTAAAAGTCAAATCGGTTTTCGGATCATCCATCGCGAAACGCGTGGACTCGAACACATCGACAAACCCCACGTTCTGCTCGGCAGCGACCTCGGCAATCGCCTTTGTATAGGCCGCAAGGCGCGGGTTGTTCAAATCCGCAGCGTCCACGCCTTCAACGTTCTCGTTCGCGATTGGCGAGACCATCACGAGCCGCGGGCCTTTGCTCCCGTTGTACGCGCGGGATTTCGTGTGCTGTATGAACTTTCGGATACGGTTTTTGAATTCAGGAATCGCTTCGGTTCCGGCGAATGATTCATTAAACCCAAAGGCCGCGAATATGACATCGGCTTTTTGCGCCGTCAGATGCTGGTCGAGACTTCCGAAGTTGTCGGGACGGGGCTGTAGATCGACTTCGTCGGCCGACCAAGCGAGCGTACGAAACTTCAAGTTGAGATCTGGATGGGTCTGTTGAACCAACGACTCGAAATAGCCGAATTCACGGTCGCGATCGAATAGAGTGTTTCCGATAAGCGCGACGCGATCGCCTTTGTTCAGTTTCAAGGGAAGCGTCGTTGACATTGATCGAGTCTCTTTCGGCATCGGAGCGCTATCGCCGTAGATCGCGTAATCTTCGAGCTCCGGATCTTTCTTCGGCTCCTTGTTTCCCGTCTTGGTATTTTTGGCGTCTTTGAGAACCTGGCTCGCTGCAGGCTTCGCCTTCGCTTCTGCTTTCTTCGCGATCTCAGCCGACTTAGCCTGGGTCATCACGGCGTGCATGTCGTGACCCATGATCGGGTGAACCGCATCGGTGGGTTTCGGAATCGGCTGACCCGCGGCCCAAGAAATCCCATTAATGAACAAGCGAACGAAATCCGGATTCTCAAAGGTCTTCAGATGGCCCAGCATCGACGTGAACACGCGGCCTCCCCATTGGTTTTCCCAAATCCACACCGCAGGTTGCGTCATTGTTTCCGTGAGGTGGTGGGTGCCGAAACCGTTCTTGATCTCGCCGATCTTTTTCGATTTCCCCGTTCCGATCAGGAGCGTCTTCGCATCGTCCGGCAACTCCGCGAGATAAAGCGTGCCGCCCGCAGTGAGCGGCGACTTCAAGTCCACACCACGAAGAATCGGATGACTCGAAACGCCCGGAGCGCGGCTCACTTCGGTCGTTCCTTGCAGATGAATGAAATACTTCGATCCGAGCGCGTCCCGCCCGAATCCGTCATTCCATTTCTCGAATGCATGGCCTTTGGGGTAAACGAACGCATGCGTACTCGTCCGAAAGCCCACCACAGGCTTGCCAGACTTCAGGTAGCGTTCGATGTAACCTAGCTGGTCCTCGGGCAAAGTCAGGAACCGCATAAAGAATATAGCGACGTCCGCCGTTTCCAGCGCTTCCAAGCCAGGGAGCCCTTTCACGCTCTTCTCAGGATCCTCATGCGACATCACCAAAGTCGTCTTGTATCCGAAATTCGCTTCGAGCTGCTCCGCCAAGCCCGGCATTGTGTGCTGCGGACTGTAATGCTCTGTGCCGATGACAAAGACCGCGTGAGGTCGCTTGTCTTGAGCGTGAAGCGTTCCTAAGACGATTGTCAGCGCCAATGCGACGACCGCCGCCACTCGATGGGAGGTAGATTGGGTCATGTTTTGTATTCCGATAAACTTCCTATTTTTGGAATTTTCTTTCGTGATAATTCACTATCCCCAGGAACTTTCCTTGATAGGTCCGCTAGACGAGGCCCCAGATGAAAAAGGAGCAGATAAAGGTACCAAGAGCTAGAGAGACAAGCACCTGCCGCCGTTTCTCTCTCATCTGAAAGCCCATATACAAGGAGCTCCCGACAAGCAGGATCAACCCAACACTCAACGCATCAATACTGAAACTCCAGATACGAGTGGGCAGCCAATCACGCACAGACTCTCGCTCGCCCCAAATCGGACGAACGCCCGAAAACGTGTGAAGCGTCCCGAGCATTTGAGCGAACTTTCCTTCGACATGGGTCACCTTCGCCATGTTCGTCTCAAGATTTACATTCACAAACTTTCTCTTGTTCGGACGCATCGCAATGAAGGCAAAGCTCCCCGGCTTTTGATCGCCTCGAAAGATGGCCTCCCCTGTCACGCCTAACTGATCCATCAGATGCTGGGCTTTCAACAACGCAGAACCGTCCTCCAGCATGGTAACTGACACTTCCTCGGTATCACGTTGCGGCTGCCCCTTAAACCATTTGGGGTGATTCAGAAAAAGCCCCGATACGGAAAACACCCACAGGAACAACAGCATATAAAGCCCCAAATAAATATGGATTTTCTTGTTCCACTTACTGAATACCGTTTGCGCCAGATTCACTGGCCGATTTTCGGATTGGTCATTCATGCAGCGAGCAGTCCGTAGAGGATTAAGAAGAAGGATAAAGCGCCAGAGCCTAAAACAAGCAAACCGGCTTTCCTCTCCGCTTTCAGGACCATCCACATGTAGATCCCAGTCAAGGTGAGAAAAAGCGTTATATAGACAGTGGCATCCGCGACCCCTCCCCACAATTTCGAAAAAATCCAGTTGGGCGATTTATGAGGCCCCGGATTCAGATGCAGGTAACGCATCGTATCGAGTAAGCCAAATGTCCGCTCGGTGATCAACGCTTCACCCTTGGCAACATCCACCGCGACGAACTTCACTTTCCCCGGCTTAGCGACACGAA
>JAJFLS010000789.1 GCA_021772595.1 Opitutales bacterium | reverse complement strand
GCTTCTTTGAATAAGCCCCACGAAATCCGTTTTGACAGGCATGGCGATCTTTACATTGCCGATAGTTTCAACAACGCGATTCGGAAAGTCGATCTTCGTCGCAACATAATCACTACAGTCGCGGGCACTGGAACGCCTGGGTTTTCGGGTGATGGAGGTCCCGCAACGAAGGCGGAGTTGGATCATCCGCACAGTATCCAATTCGGACCCAATGGTCGGCTATACGTCGCGGACATTGGAAACAATCGCGTTCGCGTCGTCGATTTGGAAACGGGTGTTATCGAAACGCTCTCAGGTGATGGGACTCGCGAGCCGTCAAAAGATGGCGAAGCTTTTTTAGGCGCCTCGCTGAACGGCCCGCGTTCGTTGGATTTTGATCGAAATGGGAATCTCTGGCTGGTCTTGAGAAACGGGAATCAGGTCTTTCGGTTAGATCTTGAGACCGGACTGATGCATCATGTCGCGGGCACCGGTGAAAAAGGATTTTCGGGCAACGACGGTCCAGCGAAAGAAGCCCGACTTTCCGGGCCCAAGGGGATCGCCTTGGCTCCCAATGGCGACGCGTATCTGGCGGATACGGAAAGCCATTCGATTCGTATGATCGAAGCCAAAACTGGTCTTATGCGACTCGTTGTAGGAACAGGAGAGAAGAAAGACGGGCCAGATGGAGACCCGCTAAACTGCGGACTCGCGCGGCCGCATGGCGTATTTCTGGACACGGACGGGTCGCTTTATATTGGTGATAGCGAGAATCATCGGCTGCGCGTTTTGAGGCGGTGAGAATAGAGGTAGGGTTGCTTATCCCTAAGCAGCCGAGAAGAAGCATTGAATCGTGGTAGGAGCGGGTTTATCCCGCGATATTTCGTAAATCGTCTTAAATTTCGCGGGATAAACCCGCTCCTACAATTTCGCGTGCGTGTCGGGATTGTGTTTTCGGCTGCTTAGGGATAAGCAGCTCTACCTTTTGCTTAGCAGTTCGAACATCTTCTCGCTGCAGGTATCGAGATCGCTGATCGGATCCCATCCCCAGTCGCGACGGGCGCCGGCGTCTTCGAAAATGTTCGGCGCAGTTCGAAGTAGTTTTTCAACTGTTTCGTCGGGTTTGAAATTGTATTTGAAATTAGGATAATACTTCGAAATGGAATCGGCAATCTCTTGAGCGGTGGGGCACAGGGCGTGGAGATTGTAGGCGGGTTGCGTCAACGAGTCTTTATCTGCGAACGCGAGTTTAACGAAACCTTCGACGAGATCCCCTATGAATATCGACGACATGCCGATGTTCGGAGAAACCGGAAACGCGAATGCTCGCCCCTCGTGGGCGGCGACGTAGGCGTGTGACGCATACGCGGTGAGAGCGCTTGTGGGAGCGAAGGGCGAGAGCACGAGCGGTGGACGAAGGCAGCGGAAGTCCAGTCCGTGTTTGGCTTTGTAATAGTTGCCGAGGCGCTCGTTGGCGATCTTGGTGACGCCGTATATATTCTCTGGCCACTGGGGATGATCTTCGGGAAGCGTCGCTGGAACGTCTGGACCGTAGGAAGCGCCCGTTCCGGGGAATACGATTTGCGGCAAGCCGTGCTTGAGCGCTAGTTCGAAAAGATTAAATGTAGCGAGCGCGTTGATACGGAAGGCTCGAGGACGATCTATTTCGGAACTGCCGGAGAGGAGCGAGGCGAGATGGAAAATGATATCCGGTTTTCGAATGGCGAGGATCGTCTCTAGATATGCCTCGTCGCAAATGTCTGACGTGTGATAGTCAACGCCCGCGATTTGATCGTTTGCGTCTGGCGCTACGATGTCGAGACAGGTGAGTGAATGACCGTCATCGGCGAGACGTTTCGCGAGTAGTCGGGCGATGTTTCCGTTTCCACCGGTGATGAGAATTGACTTGGGAGAATTTGTCATGATTGGGTAATTCTAGCGAAATTGGAGGCCAAGTCTCGGAAACGCGAGATTCTAAGAGGCTGTTTTATAAGTCTGGAGTATGCATCTTCCGAACGTAGGGGCTCCGCTTGCGGAGACCGCGTATGAAGAGTTTTAGCTTCTTTTGCGGTCTCTCGCAACAGTCTTCACTACGTTACGCCCCGTCGCAAGCGACGTCCCTACAAATTTGCGACTTCTTGGACACTCTCTTAGTGAAGAGGGTTCACGCGAAGTCGCGAAAACGCGAAGTTTACAAGGACTTGGAAATAGCGAGGGAAGAATAGAAGTTTATTGCTTTTCAATGACTTTCCTTCGCGACTTTGCGGCTTCGCGTGAATCAAGTTCATTGGCCCATGATTAGATCCCGTAATAAGCGAAACTTAGCAACGCACCCTCCTGCGTCATCTTTCTACTTCATCGCAATGAAGGCGTTTCTCGATTCGGCGAATCATTGGAACGGGACGGCCATTCGACAGGCTCATGAGAACCGCCCGTTCGCTACCCTAGAATTCCCTTCAAACAGGAAGCGTTCGGGTAGCCTGCCCTGCGAAGCCTTGGGGCGCCCCGAACGCATTTCCATTTATTGTAATTAAATACCCCGTCTGCTTGCAGCGGGGAGTGGGCCTTTTGAGCGTGGCGATTTCATTAAACAGACTCTTAGAATCCGTGAGCTTGGCTAAGTTCGGTTTGTATGGCAGAGGATTAGGATATGGCGAATGTTAAGACCTTGGAGGAAGCCTTCGAGTTTGTCGAATCAGTTGGGATCTGCACGATCTTCAGCGACAAGGCGAAAGGAATTCCGTCGCTTTGGGACGCGGTTGATCTGCCCGAGAGAAAGGGAGGCCGAACGAAATGGGGAGCGAAGATTGAAGCGGTTTGGGCTTGGAAGAACGAGTTGCCCGAAACGTATCCGGATGACATTTTCTACGGAAAGATCCAAGGAGGACACGCGGCCTTGATGACCTTGGCGTATTTGCGCGACACGCACTACGCCGCGGCTCACAAACCAGTCGTCGAATGCTCGGAACTCGCTCAGCACGTTTACGAGATCGCGCGACTGAACCCGAACACGACCGGCGAGCTTCGCAAGGAAGCGATTGCTCTGCACGGCTGCACGAAATCCCGATTCGATACGGCATTGAAGCAGCTTCAAGTGACTCTCAACCTCGTCCGCAGCAACGAGCCGGGACTGGCAAACGATACTTGGGTACCGTTTAGCGAAGTGTATTTGGAGCTGATTGAAGATTGAGTCTGCATCAACGGCTTTAGTCCGGGGTGGCGCCCGGACGCTACCATACGTTGGCATTGAAATAGGTAGAGTTCGGGCGCCGTCCCGAACTATTCGGATTCTTTCGACGACTTTTTAAACGCACTTGCGGAAATTGTCGGTTGGCCGCATTTTGATCGTTAGTAATCTATGCCTGCACGAAAGAAATCTTCTTCACCATTAAACGCTGAGCGGAAGCGGCTCGACGAGTCGGCCTCGCGGGTGGCGAATTGGAAACGTTGGGGGCCGTACCTTTCGGAACGGCAGTGGGGGACGGTGAGAGAAGACTATTCGCCTGATGGCGAGGCGTGGGAGCATTTTCCTTTCGAGCAGGCGGGACTTCGGGCTTATCGATGGGGAGAGGATGGACTGCTTGGGTTTTGCGATCGGGAGTGTCGGCTTTGCTTTTCGCTGGCGTTCTGGAATGGAAAGGATGAGCGACTCAAGGAGAGGCTGTATGGATTAGACGGCAAGCAGGGCAATCATGGCGAGGACTGCAAGGAACTTTACTATTACCTCGATTCGACGCCTTCGCATAGTTACGCGAAAGCGCTCTACAAGTATCCGCAAAGCGCGTTTCCGTACGCACAGCTCAAGGAGGAGAACGGGCGTCGCGGAAAAAACGATCCCGAGTATGAATTGCTGGATACAGGCGTATTCGATGAAAATCGATATTTCGATGTTCAAATTGAATACGCCAAGGACGGACCGGACGATATTCTGATTCGATTGGTTCTCAGCAATCGCGGGCCCGAGACGGCCAAGTTACACGCATTGCCGAAACTCTTTTTTCGCAACACTTGGATCTGGGGATGCGAGCACGAGGGATGCACACTCAAACCGAGCATCTGTCAAAGCTCGGCGACTGGACTGGAGCTTTCGCACGAATCGCTAAACGGATTTCGATTTGAAGCGAACGAGGCTTCGGATGGGACGCGGCCTGAGTACGTTTTTACCGAGAACGAAACGAATACGCGAACCTTGTATCAAGCCGATGCCTACACTTCCTATGTGAAAGACGGCATTGAGCGTTGGATGATCAATGGAGAGCTCGACGCGGTGAATCCCGAGAAGCGCGGAACGATCGCTGCGGCTCATTACGATTTGGAGATTCTGGCGGGTGAAAGCGTGTCTTTAGAGTTTCGACTCTTTAGTGACGAAGCGCCTCCCAAGCGGGCTTTCGGAAAGGGCTTCGACTCTGTCTTCAAAAAGCGTGTAGAGGAAGCGGACGAATTCTACGCGGGGATTTCTCCGAGTAAACTTTCCGATGAAGAGCGTTTGGTTGAGCGCCAAGCCTTCGCGGGTTTGCTATGGAGCAAGCAGTTTTATCACTACTCGGTCCACGATTGGCTGCGAGGTGATCGGGATGTTGGGGAGCCGCCTCGCGAGCGACTGGCAGGACGAAACCATGGGTGGGAGCATCTTTTCAATCGAGATGTCATCTCGATGCCCGACAAGTGGGAGTATCCGTGGTATGCGGCTTGGGATCTGGCGTTTCACATGATCCCGTTTGCGCGCATTGATCCGGATTTCGCGAAGAAGCAATTAATCCTTTTTTTGCGTGAATGGTATATGCACCCGAACGGGCAGATCCCCGCATACGAATGGGCCTTGGGCGATGTGAATCCGCCGGTGCATGCGTGGGCATGTTTGCATGTGTATCGAATAAGCAGTGACGGATCGGATCCGGATGTTTCCTTTCTGAAAAGGGCGTTTCACAAACTCATGTTGAATTTTACTTGGTGGGTGAATCGCAAGGACCCGGAAGGGAATAACCTCTTCGCGGGCGGTTTTCTCGGGTTGGACAATATCGGTCTGTTCGACCGTTCCCAACCGCTCCCCGAAGGACATTCGCTGCACCAGGCGGACGGCACGGCATGGATGGCGTTCTACTGTTCGACGATGCTGGCGATCGCTCTCGAGTTGGCGCGGCACGATTCCGATTACGAGGATGTAGCTTCGAAATTCTTCGAGCACTTTATGAGTATCTCGGAAGCGATGAATCATTTTGGCGAAAGCGGACTTTGGGATGATGAAGATGGATTCTACTACGACGAGATTCGGCATCCCGGTGGAGACACGACTCGAATTCGAGTGCGGAGTCTTGTCGGTTTGATGCCGCTAATCGCGGTCGATATTCTTGATAACAAGCTCTTGAAGTCGATGCCGCGATTCGAGAAACGCATGCGGTGGTACTTGAAGCATCGAAAGGATCTTTCGAAACAGATTTCCTGCGAATCTGAAGGCTGCGATGACGCGGTCTATTTGCTCGCGATTCCGACCAGGGAAAGGCTCGAGCGATTGCTCGCGTATTTGTTTGACGAGGACGAGTTTCTCTCGGTGTTCGGGATTCGTTCTCTATCCCGGCACTATGAACGCAATCCGTATGAATTGGAGCTGGATGGCGAGCGTTACGAAATCAAGTATTCGCCTGGAGATTCAGATACATGGCTGTTCGGCGGGAATTCCAATTGGCGCGGGCCGATTTGGTTTCCGATTGCGTTTTTGATTATTGAAGCCTTGCGCGATTATCATGCATACTATGGAAAGTCGTTTAAGGCGGAGTTTCCCACGGGTTCCGAGAATTGGCTGACGCTGGAGCAATGCGCGACCGAGTTGAGTCACCGAATGAACCGGCTGTTTCTGCCAGGCAAGGATGGACAACGGCCATGCCATGGAGAAGAAATCCGATATTCGCGCGAGCCGCATTTCCACGGACTGCCGCTCTTCTACGAATTTTTTCACGGCGAGACGGGGAAGGGGCTCGGCGCGAGTCATCAGACGGGATGGACGGCGTTGGTGGCGGAGTTGTTGCGGCGGTAACAAATGGTAGGGCTGACTATCCTTAGTCAGCAGCGAATGACAGAGCTTCTTGCGGCTGCTCAGGGATAAGCAGCCCTACCATCGAGTAGATGCGTTTTAGGCTGACGCGGCCCGTTCCGCGCCTGCGCGTCAACTTAAGTCTAAACAGTTGGCTCCTTTGCAGGCTCCACGCCGAAGTCTCGGCGTAGCTACACGAGGAACTCGCGTGGTTTTCAGACGATTTCAGTTAAGTTGACGCGGCTTGCCTGGCAGTCGGGCCCTACCTTGACTACCCCAGCTTTTCTTGGAAGAAGGCTATAGTGCGGTCCCAGGCGATTTTGGCGGCGGCTTCGTCGTAGCGGGGGGTGGTGTCGTTGTGGAATCCGTGGTTGGTTTCGGGATAAATGTGAGCGGTGTACTCGATGTTGTTGGCTTTGAGCGCGGCTTCGTAGTCGGGCCATCCTGCGTTGACGCGCTTGTCGAGCGCGGCGTAGTGGAGCAGCAAGGATGCTTTGATTTTCTTGGTATCTTCGGCGGATGGCTGGCCACCGTAGAATGGAGCGGCGGCTTTTATGATATTCGGGAGCCGCACGGCTAACGTGTTGGACATGCCGCCTCCGAAGCAGAAGCCGACCACGCCGATGGATTTGCTGCAGTTATCTTGGCCGTGCAGAAATTTAGTCGCGGCGATGAAGTCTTCGACGATTTTAGCGGAATCGAGTTTGCGCTGCATGGTCCGGCCATCGTCGTCGTTTCCTGGATAGCCGCCCAGGGGAGTGAGCGCGTCGGGACCAAAAGCGAGAAAGCCCGCAGTGGCGGCTCTGCGGACGACGTCTTCAACGTAGGGATTGAGGCCACGGTTTTCGTGGACGACGATTACGCCGGGGAGCTTGCCTGTGGCGTTCGCTGGAGTCGCTAGATAGCCTCGCATTTTGCCGTGGCCGTTTGGCGAATCGTAGGTGGCGTACTCGGTCTTTATGCGCGGATCGTTTTTGGAGACTTGTTCCGCCCAGGCGTAGTGGGGGCTGAGGGATTCGACGAGAGCGGCAGCGGTGATGCCGGCCGTCGCGAACTTAGCGGCTTTGCTGAAGAAAACGCGTCGGTCGATTTTTCCGTGCACGTATTCGTCGTAGATATCGAGCAATTCTTGGGGGAAGTCGGAGGCATTTTTTCGGTTCATAGGATCACTTTGGTTTTAGGGTTGGAAAGGGGTTTGATGGAGTGAATCAATTGATGAGACAATGACGCGATTTTTTTATGGCGCAGCAAAAATCCGTAGGGACAGCTTTGTTGTATCTCGATCATCCCTTTTTCGTGACGCGGGTAGGGAGGACCGGCGCGGGACGCAGAATTTTGGTTGGTTTAAA
>JAJFLS010000788.1 GCA_021772595.1 Opitutales bacterium | reverse complement strand
TAGACACCCTCTAAGCCACGATCTATACTCAACGTGATATTTTACGTGGAAGCTTAAGGATTCCATGTCGCAAGGCGGCGTGTTTTAATCTCTTGCTTTGTCGTATTCTGGATTCACTGCCTGATCCTTCCATAGCTCGATCACACCTTTGAGAGCTACAACCGTCTCTGGGTACTGCCCCTTGTCATCGGTTTTCTTGATCCAACGCGTTAGGATTTTCCGATGATTTTCAGGACCTTCGCATAAGCAGGATCAGTGGCGAGATTGTTGATTTCAAATGGATCTTTCTTAAGATCATAGAGCTCCTCCGCTACACGTTCCGGTGCCCACGAAAAACTTTGAGCCACGCTCAATTTCCCCTCCTTGTAAAGCGTCCGGGCTTCTTCGACATAATCACTACCATCGCGATACTGAGGCTGCATAAATGGGCGGTCCATCATGAAATTCTTCAGATATTTGAAACGTTGAGTCGTCACCGCCCGAACGCGTTCAATGGCGAAATCACAACGATCCCGAGCGGAAACCACATAGTTTCTCTTGAAATCCTTCGCCAATAGATTTTCGCCCTCAACCCAATCAGGCTTGGGCGTTTCACTTAATGCAAGCGTCGTAGCTGAAATATCAATACCGCTCACAAGGTCCTTACGAGCTACGCCTTTCTCAACACCTGGCCCACTAGCGATCATAGGCATACGTATGCCACCCTCGTAGAGCCATTGCTTATGACGATACAGCTTCATGCCATGGTCCGTCCAAAAGAAGATAACCGTATTCTCATAGATCCCCTCCTTCTTAAGCATGTCGACGATTTGCCCAACCTCCTCGTCCGTTTGACGGATCGTATCGTAATGATGAGCAATCTCCCTGCGAATCGAAGGAACATCAGGATAATAAGGCATCACTTCGACCTTTGACTGATCCGTATGCGTTTTTTGACTACCCTTCTTCAATTTTTCAACGCCCGCGTAGTTTCCGTTATTCTTGCCGCCAGCCAACTGAAACTGAATAAAGACGGGCTTATCTTTAAGGCTATTTTCAAATACTGGTCCGGATGGAGCCCATGTCTCGATGTTTACATCATAGAGAAGTTTACCCTTATCCTCGGTCAAGTAGGCTCCTGTACCGTATCCGGTATTAAAGCGGTTCATCTGCTTGGCAGCTCCCTCAGTGCCCTTCTCTACCGCCCAAGTGAAATTAAAATCGTTTTTGGGACCATTGTTAACGACGTGATAGCCGTTATCGCGCAGTTGCTGGTAAACGGTCCGAAACTTCTCCGGTAGATTGATCACCTCGCCAGGCACGCGCTGACGCGAGCTGCGATGATTATGCACGCCGATACTGGTCTGCATGGCGCCAAATGCGATCGCCGATCGCATTGCCGAACAAACGCCCGCTGGCATATAGGCTCGATCGAATCGCATGCCTTCAGCCGCGAGCTGATCGATGTTTGGCGTCGGCACCGTCGAGTCGCCATAGCAACCCATCCAGTCATTCATGTCTTCAGTGAAGATCCAAACGATATTGGGACGCTGATCAGCAGATACAAGCGGCATAGCCAGAAGGAGTAGAATCAAGTATTTCATTTTTTATTTTTAAAAGGACATTTGTAATTGTATTACTATTACAATTTTTTAGGAAAAAGGTCTTCTTCTCCTAATCTCACGGAGTGCCTTCCCAGCTTTTTTGATTTCCGAAATTACTCTGCACGGAACCCGGAGTCGATCGTCCCCTCTCTACGTACTGCTTTAGCAGAACCGTCAATTCAGCGACCAACTCAGGATGCGACTGAGCCAAATCCGTAGTCTCCTTCAAGTCTTCATCCAGATCATAAAGAACCGGCTTCGCTCTAGAATCGAGAGGATGAATCAGTTTCCAGCCGCCTTTTCGAATACTAAACTGTCCTGCGATGCTATGACTGATGACGCCAGGATGATCAACCAATGCAGCCGTCTCGCCACGCACCAACGGCAATAAGCTCGAACTGTCCTCGGCGGCATCGTCAGGCAATGCATACCCGGTCAAATCCGCCATTGTCGCCATGAAGTCATTCAAGCACACCGTTTCATCACTCACTCGACCCGCCTCGATTACTTCAGGCCATTTCATAATCAACGGCACCCGATGCCCTCCTTCGTAGATCAATCGCTTGTATCCACGAAGATGATAATTGAGATCCACTCCCTTTTCTTTCAGCTCCTCCAAACCCACGATGGGTGAAGTCCCATTATCAGTCGAAAACACGACCAAGGTATTCTCAGCTACGCCCGCCTCTTCCAAGGCTCTCACAATGCGTCCTACCGCCCAATCCGTTTCCATCACGAAGTCGGCGTACTCGTAGATGCCGCTATTACCACGAAAGCGTTTACTCGGAGCACGCGGGGTGTGAGGTGAAGTCCGAGGCACGTACAAGAAAAATGGCCGTTCTTTCTCTGCCGCTTCAGCAATCCATTCGGAAGCCCGGTTGGCCAAGCCCGGTACGACATCCTCCAATTTCCAGCCAGGAACCATCAAACCGGCGTTCCCGTAGATCTCTTCTGGTTTGGGGATAGTAGGCACGACCTGCACACGGTCATTTTCGATCCATGTGTAGGGAGCCATATTGGGGAGATCCATTCCAAAATAATAGTCGAAGCCATGCTCCAGCGGCCCCTTGATGGGTTTTGTAAAATCTATCTGAGCTTCGCATTCACGGACACGCTCCGGTCCGTCATCCTTTCGCCAAGTCGTGTCTGATAGACGAATTTTTCGGTTGGCGACCTGGCCATCTTTGCCCGGCCAGTCCATGCCCAGATGCCACTTGCCCACGATTCCGGTCTGGTAGCCCTGGGCCTTCATCAAGTCCGCCACTGTCAGGCGCTCCTTTTCAATCAGAGGCCGGCCATAGGTCCACAGTACGGAATTCTTAAGCTGAGTACGCCAGCAGTAACGGCCGGTAAGGATGCCATAGCGCGTCGGCGTGCAAACCGCCGAGCCCGAATGCCCATCGCTGAACGACAAGCCTTCCCGAGCTAAACGATCGATATGAGGCGTCTTCATATCACCGATACCGGGATTGAAATGAGACACCGAATCGTAACTCATGTCGTCCGCCAATATAAAGACGACATTAGGCTGTTCTTCGGTTTGGTTCGCAGCAAACGCGCCTGAAAGCAGTACTGCTGCCAACGCTGTAGAGATGATATTGCGGTACTTCATTTCAAATTGCTTTTGCGTGGTTTAATCCAGTTCAGCTCAACATCCTCCGGCCTGTCCGTGAAGGTCAGGCCTTCCCACCACCTATCGAATTGTTTAGACATTTCGGCGACTACCTCGGGCTTTCGATCAGCGAGGTTAACATCTTCATGCGGATCATTCGAAAGATCGAAGAGACTCCACTTTCCGGGATCCGTATACTCATAGTGCTCACGCGCTCCATAAAAGCCAGGCCGCGAAGGATCATTCAAGTATTCATTGTGCAGTTTGCAAATGGCGCCTCGCTCGGTTTTTCCGCATTCGGGATCGAGACAGGGATACTGGCGAAGCAAATGATAATCTCCAAACCGAACACCGCTAGCAGCTATTCGATCAAGGTGAGGCGTCTTAATGCGCTTCGTTCCCTGAAACCCCAAATCTTCGTATCCAAGATCATCCGCCAATATCAGAAGAACATTCGGTTTTCCTGAAGCCGAACTCGCCAATGCCTCGAATGCTATAACAATCAAGACAACCCGTATAATCGAGAATATCGTATTCATAACGTCAATCGCCCTATTTCTTCTTAGACTCTAAAAAACCCGGACTGCCAGGCCCCCAAAGCGGGGTAACCAACTCCGATTCCCAGCTATCCAATTTCTGCATGAGGCGCTTGAGGATTTTAGGGTTTTGCGAAGCGACATTATTCTTTTCGCCAATGTCTGTACTCAGATCGTAAAGCTCCGGTTTATTGTCATCAGAATTTCGTGACAGCAACTTCCATTTTCCATCGCGGAGAGCAATCGGACCTTCAATGCCGCTGCGACGCCAATACAAGGTCCGCTCTTCTCGCTTCCCTTGAGGATTTTTTAGCAAAGGAAGCATACTGCGCCCATCGAGTCGCCAATCGGGATCCACTCTTCCTCCGGCAGCTTCAATCACAGTTGGCAATATATCCATAGTGATGATGGGTTCATCAATCACAGATCCAGGAGAAATAACTCCCGGCCAAGACATCGCCCATGGGACTCGAATCCCACCTTCATTTAAACTACCCTTATGTCCTTTCAACGGGTAATTACTAGTAGAGTCCTTGCCGCCTGGGCCGCCATTATCGTTGGTGAAAATGACCATCGTGCCATCGGCGAGTTCATTGTTGGCGATCGTCGCCAAAACTTTGCCAACATTGTCATCCAAGGCGACGATCAAGCCCGCATAGTTGCGACGGTCTTCATGAGCGATATGCTTTATTCGCTCCGCATCATAACCGCCATTGCGCGGCTCAAGCGGACCATGAGGAGCAGTAAATGAAACGAACAAATAGAACGGCTCGTCCTTATTCGATTCAATAAAGTCACAAGCCGCGTCGCCAAGTCGATCGGTAATGTATCCCGATTCGGGCGTGGGAGTATTATTATGACGAATCACTCGATCCTTTGACTGCTTTTTGTAAGGATAATAACTTCGCGAACCTTGCAGGAGTCCGTAGAAATGTCCGTATCCCCGATGATTAGGATGAAACGCTTCTGGATACCCAAGATGCCATTTTCCGATCAATCCTGTTTTGTATCCAATATTCTGTAAACGTTTTACGCCAAAGGTTTCCGTCAAGGGCAAGCCCGACTGAGTATTCGGAGGCAAATTCGTTTCGTGCCCAAATCGTTCCTGGTAACGACCAGTCATCATTCCCGCTCGCGACGGAGAGCAGACGGCCCCCGTCACATAAGCTTGAGTAAATCGTGCCCCTGCAGCGGCAATGCTATCGATATGGGGCGTGAGCGCCGCCATATCTGGTCTCACGCTTTCCTGAAAACCGAAGTCTGCGTATCCTGCATCATCTGCGAAAAGAACCACGACATTTGGCTTATCGGCCCCAAAACCATTGAAAGCCAAGGAACACAGGAAACTCGCAATGAATATTACTTTCGCCAAATTGATAGTCATAAGCAATTAGTTGAATAGAAACGATTCTATCATATTGAAAGATATTCCCGATAAATCGTATTACAATTCTCAATCCAATGCCCTAACGACTAGTTCCGAAACACGTCGACTCCAAATAATTCATCACCAGATACTTATTCCTCATGACAACTTATCTAATCAAGAAATCCATCTTGCTGTTCAGCCTACTTGCAATTGCTCAATCAGCCGCAGCCACAAAACGACCCAACATACTCCTAATCGTAGCGGACGACCAAGGGTACGCCGATTTCGGTTTCAGGGGAATGCGCGATGACATAAGCACTCCCGTCCTTGATCGCATAGCGAGCGAAGGCACAACTCTCACCAAAGCCTACGCTACCAGCGCAATTTGCAGTCCCTCGCGGATGGGCTTGACGAGCGGGCTTCACCAAGCTCGCTTCGGAGCGTTTCACTACGGAGGCGGCCGTGGAATGAACGAGGTCGAAGTTACGAAAACACTTCCAGCACGCCTCCAACGCGCGGGCTATCGTACCGCCCATATCGGAAAACATCACTTTGTCGGCAACCGTGGATCCCAGCCGGATCAGCACGCCTTCCCTCTCGGACTTGGATACGATCGCTTCTTCGGATCGATTGGCGGACGTATTCATTATCTGTATCACTCCGAATCCAAACGCGAAGAATACAGTGAACGCATGGCAATGGAAACCATGTGGGACAATGACCGAGCTCTGAAAGATTGGGAAGGATTCACCACCGACGATTGGACCGATCAAGCGATCGAATTCATCGGCGAAACATCGGAAAAACCTTTCTTCGTACAGATGGCATACAACGCGGTTCACAACTTCGCTTGGCAACTCCCGCCCGAGGAATTGAAGAAACGCGGCTTACCCGTATTCGAAGACCTCAAACACACTGAAGGTCTAAGCAAAGCCGAAGCCGCTGCAGCCTACAACAAATGGTACGACGGCGTCCATCGACACACCTTGCCAGAAGGCCGCGGATGGTACATCGCTCAACTTGAACTCATGGACGCCGCGATCGGCAGGATTCTCGACCACTTGAAGCGTAATTCCATGGAAGAAGACACCATCGTCATCTATACCGTGGACAACGGCGGGTGTACCTCTGACTGGGCGGAAAACGGTCCATTAGAAGGTAGCAAGTACCACCTATTCGAAGGAGGTACCCGTACGATGACACTAGTCCGCTATCTAAATCAAGTACCAGCCGGAAAGGTGAACGACGACCTCATTTTCTCGCATTTAGACATCGCCCCGACTTTGCTCGAATGGTGCGGCGTTGATTATGAAAAAAATGCCTTCGACGGAGTCACTCAGATCGATGCCCTAAGCGGGAAAAAGACAAAGTCCAACAGCGACCGTATTCTCCATTGGGATCTCGGTTTCCAGTGGTCGCTACGATCCGGCAAGTGGAAACTCATGGTCACCGAAGACGAAGCGAAAGCCGACAACCTTGCAAAGAAAGAAGCCCTATACGTCGCCAAAGGCGTACACCTTTACAACCTTGCCCAAGACCCAAGCGAAACTCAAAACGTGGCCGCACAGCATCCAGAGATTGTTCAACAACTCCAACGCCTACACAATGAATGGCGATCCGATGCCGATGCCGATGCCGATGCCGATGCCGAACGCTAGTCGCTAAACAATCCAGTCAAGCAACCGGAGCAGATTTAGTTACGACCAATCGAAAAGGTAGGGC
>JAJFLS010000787.1 GCA_021772595.1 Opitutales bacterium | reverse complement strand
AGGACATGGCTTACCCGAGTCTTGTAACGGCGGTACTGCCCTCTTATCTGGTCGGTTTCTTCGGGGCGGTAATATTCGGAGCGATTCTAAGCTCCTTTAATAGTGGATTGCATAGTTGTTCTACGCTGTTCGGACTGGATATCTATCGCGGAATGATTCGGCCGGAGGCGACAGACGAGCAAACGGTGAGAGCCGGAAAGTACTTTGGGTTTGTTCTGGCTTTGGTTGCCATGGGATTGGCTCCATTGATTGGAAGAGCCGAAGGCTTGTTCGATCTAATGAAGAAGCTCGCCGCTGTCACCAATGTCCCGATACTTGCGATTATATTCATGGGAATACTGACGACGAGCGTGTCAACGAAGGCGGCGAAAATTTCTCTATTTACTGGAATGGCCTTGTTCGTAATCTCCGGGTTTGTTTTGCAAAATACATTCTTCGGAGAAGAGGTCCATTGGTTGCATGTTGCAGGATTTAATTTTGCGATAATGTGCGTGCTAATGCTGGTGCTTTCCAAGGTTTTGAAGAAATCGGAAGTAAGTGAAACGATTGCATTGACACCTGAAACCGAAGGAGCCTGGGGAATGGCGAAAGGCATTGGGTTTACCGTGATTATAATGGTGTTCTTGATCTACACGTTCCTGCACAACCTCGGCAGCGCGTAGCGGTTGAGCCGCCGATCCGTTAAGATTTGTAGGAGCTTGCTTGCATGCGATTTTGATAAAAGCTAAATCGCCCGGCGAGGCTATCGCCTGCAAGCAGGCTCCTACATTCGAAGTCTCGCCGCTTCCCGCGTGTCGCTATCGCTTGAGCTTGGCGATGACGGGTTCGGCGAGGGCTCGCATGCGATTGAGGTCGGCGGTGACGACGGTGGCTCCTCCGAATTCGGGAGTCATTCCAAGTGTCTTAAGGCGCGTTTTAACGTCCTCGTCTCGAGTTGCTGCTGCTAGCGCTTGGCGAATGACTGCTAGGCGATCTTCGGGCGTCCCTTTGGGAGCGAGCCAAATACGCGATTCCGTAATGGAAAGGTCGATACCGCTCTCTTTCGCAGTGGGAGTATCGGGCAGGAGAGGGCTACGTTCCTCGGAAAAGAGCATCAGTGGCTTGAGGCCGGATTCGCTGAAATTGATTAGAGCTAAAGTAGAGAAGAGGCTGATGTCGGTATGGCCTCCTAGAATAGAAGCGAGTCGTTTTGATCCACCTCCGGAAGCCACCACTCGAAATTCGAATCCGGCTTTGTCGGCTAGAATGATTGGGATGATGTGAGCGGCGGTTCCGATTTCGGTGGCCAGTTTAATTGCGCCTGGCTTGGACTTGCCTCTATCGATCATGCTAGAGACGGAGTTGATGGGCGACTCTGATTTGACTCCCAATCCAAGGTCGGTAAAGCCGGTCATTCCAATGATTTCGTAGTCGTTGTGGTCGTGTTGGGTGATCCCCATGAGCTTGGCAGAAATAAGGGCGTTTGGATTCCAAATCCCAATTGTGTATCCATCATTTGGAGCGTCCTTTATTTTGCGTGTCCCGACCGCTCCACCTGCTCCGGGAATATTCACGATCACGAGTTTCTCGGACAGGAGAGCTTTCTCTTGAATCGCGCGTTGGAAAATTCGAGCGATCGTGTCATGGCCTCCACCTGCTTCAGTTGGTACGATGACGCGGATCGGCTTATCGGGGAAGGCGTTCAGGAGCGGGCCGGAGGCCAAGAGCGAGCAAGTGATGAGGGTGGGGAGGATTTTCATGGGGATCGTTGTTCGAATTGATGGCAAGGATTTGGGAGGAGTCAATCTCACCTAGGGCGAACGGAGGGTTACAAGTAACAACGATCGATGGGAGCGGTCAGGTGATGCGGTTTCCACGCCGAAGTCTCGGCGTTGATACGACGCTGCACGGAGTGGTTTTCAGACGATTTCAGTTTAGCTGACGCCTATGCGGTGAGCGGGACGACGCGAGTTTACGGCGTGGTTCGTTTCGATCTATTCTCCTTTGTATTCGGAATTTGGGTGCGGGAGTTTTGCCGCGGTTTTCTTTTGGATTTTCGCGAGTTCGGCTAGCAGGCTTTGGAGTTTTTCCGGGTGCTTTTTGGAGAGGTCGTTGCGTTCGCCGAGGTCGTTGCTGAGGTCGTAGAGCTCGTTTTCGCCGTAGTGATAGAACTGGATCGCCTTCCAGTCGCCTTGGCGGATGGCGGCTCCGGGCTTCCAGGTCGATCCATGATAATGCGGGTAGTGCCAGTAGAGTGTGTCGCGCGAGACGGGCTTGTCTTGGATTGCATTTACGAGGCTTTGGCCGTCTTTGTGGAGTTTAGGCATCTGCTTGTATCCGGCGAGCTCGAGCATTGTAGGGAAATAGTCCATACTGATGGCCATGGTGTCGGAAACGAGTCCGGCTTGGCTTACGCCGGGCGCGCGGATGAGGAGCGGGACGCGGATTCCGCCTTCGTAGGCCCAGCCTTTCCCGGCGCGGAGCGGCAAGTTGGAAGTTGGGCCGGGTTTGGCGAGAGTCGAGAGGCCGCCGTTGTCGGAGGTGAAGATGATGACCGTGTTGTCGTCGAGCCCATTGGATTTCAGGGCGTCCAGGACGCGGCCGATATTGTCGTCCATCGATTTCGCCATGGCGGCGTACTTGGGATTGTCTTGGCGCGACCGCGTGAGGCCGACGCGCTCGACGATGGGAGTGGCTTCACCCTTTAGGCGTGCGGCTTTTTCGGTGAAGTAGTCGTCGTAGGTGTCGCAGCCTTGGATGGGCGTGTGCACGGTGTAGAAGGCGAGGTAGGCGAGAAAGGGTTTCGACGCGTCCCGGTATCCGAGGAAGTCGATCGTCTCGTCGGCGAGCCTGTCGGTGAGGTAGCGGTCGTCGGGCTTGTCCTCGAGCCGCGGGTTCTTGAAGGGGGCGTAGTAGCCGCCCGGAGGACTGCCTTTATGGTGGCCGCCTTTGTTTATGTCGAATCCTTGGTCCTCGGGGAAATGGCCTTCGTCGCCGAGGTGCCATTTGCCTGCGTAGAAAGTCTGGTAGCCTTTTTCGCGAAAGGTTTCCGCGAGGGTGGTTTCGCGGAGGTCGAGATTGTCGCGATCTTCTGGAGTTTCGAGTTTAGGGTTCTCGATGGTTCTGCCGGGAATCCAGTCGGTGATATCGACGCGTGAGGGGTATCGTCCGGTCATGATCGCGGCGCGGGTCGGCGAGCAGACGGGCGACGCGGAGTAGGCGTTGGTGAAGCGGACGCCTGATTTCGCCAGAGCGTCGATGCGGGGGGTCTCTTGGAAATCACTTCCATAGCAGCCGAGATCGGTCCAGCCTAGATCGTCGATCAGGATGAACAGGAAGTTCGGCTTATCCTGGGCGATTGCGGCACTGGCGAGCGCGATGGAGGCGGCGAGAAATAGGCGGAGTCGTTTCATGGTCAGGCGGGGCGTGGTTTGCGATTTGGGCGTTCGAGGTTTAGGGCTAGTCGAATCTGGTACGAGGCTGAAGGTATTGCTTTGGCGGGTCGGGTATCAATCGTATTCTCCCGTGTCGACCGTTTAAATTACAACGTTGTAATTTAAACGGTCGGAGGGCGACGGGCATCGTTTTCTGGGCGAGCGATGGGAGACGGATTGAGAGGCGTCTTCGGATGGTCGGGATTTCTGGGGAATTGCCGGATTTGGATAGACGAGCCCTTGCAACTTGAATGCGAGGTGTCTACATGACTTCGAGATTATTACCTATCTGTTATGACCAATCGTTTTCTCTTCTCCAAACTTGTTTCTACAATTTCCGTGCTCGCGATTTTCAGTTCAGCGTTTTCGGTATCCGGCGAAACGAGCCAGCGGCCGAATATCGTCTTCATCTTGGCGGATGATCTGGGCTATGGAGACATCAGCCTTTTCGGGCAGAAGCATTTCGAAACGCCGAATATCGATCGAATTGCCAAGGAAGGGATGCGGCTTACGCAGCATTATTCCGGCAGTACGGTGTGCGCGCCTTCGCGGTCGTGCCTGATGACGGGGCTGCATACGGGTCACACGCCGATTCGCGGGAACTTCGAGGTCCGGCCGGAGGGGCAGTTGGCGATGCCTGCGGAAACGGTGACGGTTGCGGAGTTGCTGCGCGAAAAAGGCTACACGACGGGCGCGTTCGGCAAATGGGGGCTGGGGTTTCCTGGCTCGGAAGGGGATCCGACGAACCAGGGCTTCGACCGGTTTTTTGGATACAACTGTCAGCGTATCGCGCACAACTACTATCCCTATCACGTTTGGTCTAATAAAGAGCGCGTTATGTTGACGGAGAACGAGGGGACTCACGAAGGCGTTTACGCGCCGGAACTGATCCAGGAAAAGACGATCGATTTTCTGGAGGAGAATAAGGATGGGCCGTTTTTTCTGTTCGTCCCGCACGTCATTCCGCACGCGGAGCTGTTCGCTCCGGAGCGTTACGTGACGCGGTTTCGGGGGAAGTTTTTACCGGAGTTGAATTACGAGGGCACGGATGACGGGCCAAATTATCGAGATGGTGGATACGGATCGCAGCCGGAGAGCCATGCAGCATTCGTGGCGATGGTTACGATGCTCGACGATCATGTCGGCCAGATCCTCGACAAGCTGAAAGCGCTCGGCATCGACGATAATACAATCGTCATGTTCTCTTCCGACAATGGTCCGCACAAAGAAGGCGGAGCCGATCCGGAGTATTTCGACAGCAATGGTCCGCTAAGAGGCTTCAAACGCGATTTGTACGAAGGCGGTATCCGTGTGCCTTTGCTGGCGCGTTGGCCGGGCAAGATCAAGGCGGGTTCGCGTTCGAGACATGTATCCGCTTTTTGGGACTTTCTTCCGACGGTATGCGAATTCGCGGGAGTGGAAGCCCCAAGTGGGTTGGACGGGATTTCGTTCGCTCCAACTTTACTTCAGTCGGGCGAACAAGCGAAGCACCCGTACCTATACTGGGCGTTTCACGAAAAAGGCGGACGCGTGGCGGTGCGCAAGGGTGACTGGAAGCTAGTGAAATACAATGTCGACGAAGACCCAATCGCTCAATGGGAGTTGTACGATATTTCCGTTGACGTTGGCGAAAACAAGAATGTTGCGACCCGCCATCCAGAGATCGTGAAGGAGCTCGCGGAATTGGCTGAGCGCTCGGAAACGCCTTCACCGGTAGACAAGTTCAATTTCAAGCGACCCGTTAACTAAACCCAATTTTCGACGTCATGAAAAGCAGTTTGCGTAACGCCCGATTTTTCAATGCACGACCTCTGTCCTTGTTCGCGATTCTTTTCGCGGCGCTCGCGATTACGAGTGGCTGTCAATCGGTCTACTACGGGGCGATGGAGAAAATGGGATCGCACAAACGGGACATTCTCGTCGATCGGGTCGAAGAGGCGAAGGACGCTCAGGAAGAAGCGAAAGAGCAGTTCGCGAGCGCCTTCGACGAATTCCTCGCGGTTTCCGAAGTCGATCTGGGCGACTTGAAAAGCGCCTACGAGCGCATCCAGGATTCGTTTGACCAGAGCGAGAAAGACGCGAAAGCGGTTTGGGAGCGGATTGACGCGATCAAGCGCGTTGGCAAAGCGCTTTTCAAGGAATGGGAAGCGGAACTGGAGCAATACACGAATCAGGATCTGCGACAGGCGAGCGAGGATCAGATGAACCAGACGCGGCTTCTCTACCTGAAGCTGGTCGATGCGATGGAAGGCGCGGCTGAGAAGATGACGCCTGTGCTAAACGCGTTTCGCGATCAGACGCTTTTCCTCAAGCACAATTTAAATGCCCAAGCGGTGGCGGCCTTGAACAAGACATCGATTGGATTGCGCGACGAAGTGGATTTGCTGATACAGCAGATGACGGCTTCGATCGAAGAGGCCAACGCGTTCATCGCGAAAATGCGTTCGGGGCAGTAGGGGTAGAGTTGCCGAGTGTAGGAGCCTGCTTGCAGGCGATTCTCCTCTGTTCGGCGATTGGAGAATATCGCCTGCAAGCAGGCTCCTACAATTATAGATGTGATGTTGAACCGCCTCTAAAGTTCCTTCACGCGGATATTGCGGAACCAGATGGGGGCTCCGGCGTGCTTGCCTTGGAAGCCGATGCGGCCGCGGGTGGGTAGTTCGGCGAGCGGTTTGCTGAGCCAAGACGGAATTTCCGATCCGTCTGGGTTGGTTTTCGCGGAAGTCCATTTCGACATGTCGAGAGTGTTGACGCGTTCGCCGTTCAACGATACTTCGATCATGTTGTCTCGCGCGGTGATCGTGTAGCGGTTCCATTCGCCGGGTTTCTTGACGAGTCGTTTGGTTGCTGCGAGATGGCCAAAGAACGCGCCGCATTGCCAAGTGGCGGGAGCTTCGGACCATTGCTTGGAGTAGTCGTCGGCGATCTGGATTTCGACAGAATTGGGTATCCAGTCTTCGATGTCGCTCGCGTAGACGACTACGCCGCTGTTGGTGCCGTCGGCGGTCCTGAATTCAAGATCGAGAATGAAGTTTTCGTAGTCTTTACCGCTCCACAAGGCGTGGTCTTCAGTGGCGGTGAGAACTCCATCGGTTGTGCTCCAAACGCCTTCCTTGAAAGTGGCGTTCGAAAGATCGGGCTGGAAGAGATCGGACCAGCCGACGTCCGTGGTATCGGGATGGACGGGAGGTTGTGAGGAGCAGCCTCCGAGAACGAGAATCGAAACGAGGCAAAGGAGGGCAAACGGGATGCAGCTTTTCATGGTTAGTTGTTTGAAGCCATTCTTGGCTTCGACATCAAGCTGCAATACGAAAAACGCTCCTTCTTCGCGGAAGGAGCGTTGAGTCTCGTTGCGAGATCTATGAACTACTAATTGAAACAAAAGTTACTTCAGGAGTGCTTGGTATTTGTCCTTGTTACCCATCATAACTATGACGAGAAGAACGGTGAACACGATTGCGGGAGGAAGTCCTGCGGGATCCAGCACAACGTGAAACAGGAGCATGTTGAATGCAGCTGCGGCGAGCGTGACCGTTACGAGGCCGACTGCCTTGTTCATCACCAGCAGAACTGCGGAAACTATATATATGATGCCGAGAACGGGGAAAATATGCACGCCGCTGATGCCTGCCATGTAGGTCATTTGAGCTGAGCCTGGCGGGTACTCGGGCATTGGCATGAAGCCGAGGAACTTGTTAAGTCCAAAGACTAGAAGCATCAGAGCGAATAGATAGCGTGCATAGAGGGAGACTTTTTCCATAGATATATGTGGGTTAGGGGATTGGGTAGGGTTAGACCAATAAGACGCTTGAAAGCGTCTTTTGATTGTGAGCGAAGAGGATTCGATGCTGTGCTATGCCGCGTCGAGCGCAATGCGCTCACTTTCGGGGGCACGTTTGGCGAACTTCGCGATGAGGCCCCGATTCGGAGCAACGGCCCAAACGATTCCGAAAATCAGTCCAGCAATAACGGTCATTCCGCCGGCGATGGAGGCGTTGAGCCAGGTGGCGAGATGGAAGCCGAGCAGCGCGTAGAGGGCGGAAATAAGAGTGGCCAGCCAGAGAGTGGTAGGCAGCCGGTCTGTAAGCAGCATCGCAGTTGCACCGGGGAAAATGATCATCGCGATGACCAGAACCACGCCCACCGATTCGAACGAGCTGACGATGACGATCGAGAGAAAGAGCGTGAGACCATACTGATAGCGAGTTGGATTGATACCGAGGGAAGCGGCCAAGCCTGCATCGAACGATGTGACGAGCAGTTCCTTGAAAAAAGCGATCAGAAGTACGATCGCGATCAAGGCGATAATCGCCATGCGAATGGCAGGCTCCGGTCCGATCTCCATGCCGCCGAACATCGCGACATCTTGAAGGGGAATGAAGCCTAGCTCGCCATAGAGCACGCACTCCGCGTCGAGATCGACTTTATCGGCGAAGGCCGTGATCAGAATCACTCCGACCGCGAAAAGGCTCGAAAAAACGATTCCGATAGCGGCGTCCGGCTTGATTCGCGAAGAATAGCGAATGGCCTCGATCAGGGCAACCGTCGCGACTCCCGCCACGATCGCTCCGAGCATCATGGGCAAGGTGTCCCGGGAATTGGTGAGAAGAAAGGCGAGCGTGATTCCAGGAAGCAAGCTGTGGCTGATCGCGTCGCCGACCAGGGCCATCCGACGCAGGACGACGAAGCAGCCGACGAGCCCGCAGGTGCCCGATACGAGAAAGCCCATCAGGACGATCCAAAACGAGTTTACGCCGTATTCAGACCAAGGCTGGACGAAGACGGTGTACCAATCGAATTCTGGAAAGAAGCTTTCGCGCACTGGTTAAGAGTGAATGGTAAATGGTGAATTGTGAATGGTGAAGACTGTCATGGTCGGTTGGTTACGCGTTGATGGCATCTCGACTGGGGATGAGTTTCCCATGCGGATCGTGGATCGGGTTTTCGAGGCGCTCTTCGATACGCTTCACGAGGTCTTCGCCGAGATGGTGCTCGATGTCTTCGGCGTCGTCGTGAACGTGGTCGGTCTGGTAGTGCACTGCGTTGGTGAGATAGAGTTCCCAAAGCCGATGGTTGCGGACGATCTCGCAGGCACGGTGCCACCCGATCTTGGTGAGCTTGAAGCGGGCTTGGCTGCTCAATTCCAAATCGCGTTCCTTGTCGAGGTGAGTCGCCATGCCGGCTTTTATGAGATTGCGGATTTCCGATTCGATTTCGGATAGGCTGGAGTTTCGCTCGGTAACGAGCTCTCCGATTTCGAATACCTTCTGCTTGAAATCCGCGCTTTCGCAAAGGTGGAAGACCGACTTGAGTGTATTCTCCAATGCGATACGTCTACGCTGTTTTCTCCGTCGAAGAATTTTGGGCAAGAGCCCGTGTCGCGGCCCGAAAAACAAGGCGAGGAGGAAGATGGTTGTAGCGCCGAGAACGATGAAGGGTCCAGTGGGCAGATTGTTCGAGAGGTAGGAGATGAAAGCGCCGAGAACGCCCGAGAGCATCCCGAACAGGGCGGCCAGCGCGAGCATCCAGTGCATGCGATCGGTGAGCAGATAAGCCGCCGCTGCGGGAGTGATCAGGAGCGCGGATACGAGCACGACTCCCACAGCCTGCAGCGAAACGACGACTGCGAACGTGAGAAGCGCCATAAGCGCGTAGTGCAGGACTTGGACCGGCATGCCCAGCGTTTGGGCGAAACCGCTATCGAAGCTGATTGCGAGAAACTCCTTATAGAAGATTAGGATCACAATCACTGTAATGATTGAGATGATACCGAGGAGTTTGATGTCGCCCGACGAGAGCGCGGCAGCTTGTCCGAAGAAGAACTTGTCGAGGCCGGACTTGTTGCCCATGGCCATGTTTTGGATGACGGTTGTCATGCAGATTCCTAGGCCGTAGAATCCCGCCAGGATCATGCCCATGGCGGCATCTTCTTTAAGATGGGTGGTTTGTTTTATCCAGCCGACCAAGGCCACGCCAAGAATGCCGGCAGCGGTCGCTCCGACGAAGATCGCCCAAGCATCCTTGGACGCGTTCCAGAGAAATCCCATGGCGACTCCGGGAAGGACGGCGTGGGAGAGCGTGTCACCGAGCAAGGAGAGTTTTCGGACGACGAGAAAACTTCCTAACACGCCGCAGCAGAAGCCGATGAGAAGAACGCCCAGCACGGCGGTGCGGAGAACGGGGTGCTGCAGTGTGAGAAAGTCGAAGGCCTGCTCCTTCCAAGAAGTCTCGGTGAGCTCTCCAATCTTGGCGGCGCAAGCGAATGTCGGTAGAGCGAGCGTAACGAGAATCGAAACGAAGGCCCGCGACGTCGCGCCTCCGCCAGAAGGTAGCGGGACGACTGTGTCGTTCCGATCTTCAGCTGAAGCTCGCGTTTTTTGTATCCGGTTCATTCCGACACGTTTTCCCGAGTGTCGCCTTCGAACTTTTTGCGGGCACGGGTCAGGGCGACTTCTGAGAGAATGCTGAGCCGGCCACCGTAGGCTTTTTGAAGATTCTCGAAATTGAAGACGTCTTCCGTTTTTCCGAAAGCGACGACGCGCATATTCAAAAGAAGGATACGGTCGAAGTACTCGGGCGCAGTTGTCAGGTCGTGATGCACGACGATGAGTGTTTTGCCTTGAGATTGCAATTCGCGGAGGATGTCGATGATGGCCGCTTCGGTGGACGCGTCGACGCCGACGAACGGCTCGTCCATCAGATAGAGATCGCTTTCCTGGGCGAGGGCCCGAGCGAGGAAGACGCGTTGTTGCTGGCCGCCGGAAAGGTTGGAGATCTGGCGCTTGGCGTAGTCCTCCATTTTGACTTTCTCCAGGCAGGCCATGGCGATTTCCTTGTCGGCTTTGCTCGGACGCTTGAACGGGCCGAGGCGGCCGTATCGCCCCATGAGAACGACGTCGAGCGCGTTTACGGGGAAGTCCCAATCGACGGACTCGCGTTGGGGCACGTAGCCGACGCGCGTGACGGCTTTCTTGAAGGGTTTGCCGAAGACTTTTATCCATCCGCTGGCGACGGGCAGCAATCCCATGACCGCTTTTATGAGCGTGGATTTGCCGGCTCCATTGGGCCCGATCACGCCGACGATCGAGCCTTGGGGAACTTCCAGATCGATGCCGTAGAGAACCGGTCTCTTGGTGTAGGCTACGGTGAGATCGTGGATTTCGAGCGGCGCGATCGCTTTCGCGGATTGGTTCGATTGGGGAGGCTCTTGCATTGGATTATCGATCGTGGGATCGATGGAGCGACTCTGGCGGATGGTTTTCATTTCTCGGCTCGAATTCTAGAAATCCGTTGAGAGACGAATGCCGGAGACGATCGCATCTTCTGAAGCGTTATGCGGATTGATGATCCATTGCAAGCTAGGTTGAATAAACCAGTTTTGGGAAAGCTCTGCGGTGTAGGTGGCTTCGACGACTTGTTCGTTGGAGGCGACGGACTGGCCATTCGCCGCGAGCATCTGGCGATAGCCGTTCGAGAATTCGGTTTTCGAGTAGGCGATGCCGCATTGATCGTGAGGGCGGCGTTCGAAAAGGCCCGTCAGTGTGAAACCGAGGTCGTAGTAGCGTTCGACGACGCTGCGGTCGGATTTTGGATTGATTCCAAATCGAGCGAACAAGCTTAGGGATTCGGTGGCTTGCTGGTCGACGATGGCGTAGAACGCGTGATTGCCTGAGACGCTTGATCCTTGAGCGAAATGCTCGAACTGACCGCTGTGATGATAGGCGCCGATTTTGAATAAGCCGCTTTGATTCTCGCTAAGCGAATAGGCCCAGCCTTTTTCGGCGATGAGAAAGTAGCCCGCGTCTCCGCCGGCCTTCCAATTGACGCCGTGGTCGCCTTGGTCGCCAGGCCCGGGATCGCCTGCGTAGGCACCGATCTGCCAGTATCCGTTTTCTGAATCGCTAAGAAATTCGATACCAGCCGAGCCGATGGAGAAGATGGGAGCAGGGACGTTTCCTGAAACAGAAGGAATCGCTCCGAAATTCGCGTTGATGAAGAGGCTGCCTCCTTCGGCTATGAAAAAGGTTTCGTCGGTCGCCAGCTGACCGAATTTTATATGGAAATCGTCAAACGAATGCTGAAGCCATGCGGTAAAGAGAATGATGTCGGATTTGGTAATGATATTGCTGAACACGCCGAAATCGCCCGTGAAGGCGTCGACTTCTCGCGGTCCGTCGTAAGCGAAGAAGCCGATGTGTCCTTCGTCCCTATCCGACAAGTTGAAATCCAATCCGAAATCGACGAGTCCCATGAAGCGCTCGCCGGAACCGGCCCCTCCGTCGAGGAGCGACCAGCTTTCTACGGCCACGCTGGCGTAGGGCTGTATCGAGAAACCGGATTCGAGGTCCTGAGCGAAAACCGTCGATTGGACAAATAGGAAAATGACCGCAAGAGTTGTGGAAGATCGTTTCATTTCGATGGTAATTGAGGGCGCTTATTTCAAGGCTTCGGCGATAGTTGCGATATTGCCTTTGACCATGCCTTCGTAGGTTCCGACGTCGAACGACGTCCCATCCGCTGCAGTCTCGATATGTCCCTTCAATCCCATCGCGTCGGAAAACAGTTCGCCGCCGATCGCTGCACCTGAATCTTCGCTGATGCGCTGTATGGCAGCAGGGGATACGCTGGATTCGACGAAGATCGCCTTGATCTGGTTTTCCTTGATGAATTCGACGATCTTCACGATGTCGGCGAGGCCGGCCTCGCTTTGCGTTGAAATGCCTTGCACGCCGATCACCTTGAAGCCGTAGGCGCGGCCGAAGTAGTTGTAGGCGTCGTGGCTGGTGATGAGAATTCGCTGGGACGGATCGACTTGCTCGATGTAGGCCTTCCCCCATTTGTAGTGGGCGTTATAATCCTGTCTGACGGACTCGCCTCGGCTCGCGTATTCGTCCGCATTTGTGGGATCCACTTCGCTTAGCGCCTCGACGACGGTAGCGATGCAGTGAGCCCAGAGTTGAGGATCGAACCAGACGTGAGGATCGTAGTGCCCCTCGAATTCCTCCGGTTCGAGCAGCAGGTTTT
Organism: Opitutales bacterium; assembly: GCA_021772595.1. Lineage (GTDB taxonomy): Bacteria > Verrucomicrobiota > Verrucomicrobiia > Opitutales > Opitutaceae > Pelagisphaera. The sequence continues at coordinate 3,221 of JAJFLS010000787.1, read as the reverse complement.
CTGGAATGCTCTCGGAGACCGCGTAGACGGCCTTGCCGCGTCGCCCGAGCTTTACGAGAATGTCCGCCAAGCGCCCCTCGAGGTGGAGCCCGTTGTAGAAAACCAGATCGGCGGATTGGAGCGTGTTGATGTCCGAAGCGGTCGCCTTGTAGAGATGCGGATCGACGCCAGGTCCCATGAGCCCGGAGACTTCGGCTCGCTCGCCAGCTACGGATTCGGCGAGGTCTGCGACCATGGTAGTGGTGGCAGCGATGCGAATCTTGTCGCTCGCGTGAAGCGATGCGAGAATCGACACTGCGGTTATCGCAGCAACGGTTTTAAGGTAAATGCCTAATCGGAAGGAAACATCCATAGAATCGCTTTCTGCAATCGTTTTGAGATGTGTCAATCCTAAATTTCAACGGGCAAATTGTATACTTTGATTAATCAAAGTAGAAATCTGGCAAGTTTTGTTGTAATGAATTAGCTAGGGCTCGATTTCCTTGAGGGGATAGGGGTCAGCTTATCGCTTGTCATCCCATGTGCAGGAGCCTGCTTGCAGGCGATTTTCGTTGCCCATTGTCTAGGGAAGAATCGCCTGCAAGCAGGCTCCTACACTCGGCGAATCCTCGATTTCCACCTTAGTTGACGCGTATGCGTTCAGTGGAATCGGACCCTGCCATTGTCCTACTTTCGCCGCGCGATGTAGAGGTAGCTGATCCAGGCTGGGCCGGCGGCTTGGAACTCCTGTACGGCGAGAACTTTGAAGTGACAGGTTTCCTGCAGAAAGCGGACGACCCGATCGCGGGGGATGGCGTTCATCTCGAAAAAGCTCTCGCTTTGGATGAAGGGCAGCAGCTTGGCGAAGCGTTGCAGGACGGCCTTGCATCGGTAGTGGAAACGTTTCCGAATCAATCGAAAGGGTTTCTGGTTTTCCGCGCGCTCGGGATTTAGATGGCTGGGGAGTTGGAAGACGAAGAGTCCGCCGGGCTTGAGAACGCGGTCGAAATCCCGGAGGTACTCCAGTGTGTATCGGGGGGAGATGTGCTGGAACGCGATGGCGGAGTAGGCGAAATCGACCGAGGCGTCCTCGAAGTGTTCGAGGCGAGCGCCTTCGTTTACGACGAAGCGACATTTGGGTCCTCGGGAAAGTCGCTCGTTCGCGAAGTCCACCATTCTTTGCGCTATATCGATGCCGTAGCAGGTTTTGAAATGCCGCGACAGGGGAAATGTGAGCCTGCCCACGCCGCATCCGAAATCGATGGCGGTATCGCCTCCCAGCTGGATGTCGAGCTGCCCGAGTCGCGACTCGAGGTCGTCGACGACCTCCACGCCGGTTTCGTAGAATTCGGCCTCGTCCCATTTTCCGCCGCGCTTGGCGTTGTCGGAAAGCACGGTCCAGAGGGGGTCGTCGGTCGCGAGGGATTCGAAATTCGCCTGGAGTTGGCGCAGGTTCATCGGGCGGCGTTTCGCTGGCGTACGGCTTCGAAGAGAGTGACTAGGGCGGCCATCGCCACGTTTAGCGAGTCTGCCTGGCCGGCCATGGGGATGCGCGCTTTTTGGTCGCAGGCGTCGAGCCAGATTTCCGAAAGCCCGAACTGCTCGCTGCCCATTATGATGGCGACGGGGCCGGTCATATCGACGTCCGTATGAAAGGTGTCGGTATGCGGCGTCGTAGCGACCGAGGCGATGCCGTTTTGCCGCAGCCATTCGATGACCTCTTGGGAGGTGGTCATCACGGTCGGCATAGAGAAGAGGACTCCGGTCGACGAACGAACGACATTCGGATTGAAAAGATCCGTCACGGGATCGCAGCAAACGACCGCGTCGACCCCTGCGGCGTCGGCCGAGCGGAGAATCGTGCCGAGATTGCCGGGTTTCTCGATGGATTCGGCGATAAGCAAAAAGGGAGGCTTGCTCAGCGGCAGATCCTGCAGGCTGTGGCTCCATTGTTCGATCACGCCGAGAATGCCTTCGGGGCGATCGCGATAGGCGACTTTCTCGAAGGCGATCTTGCTAAGTTCGAACAAGTTGGCGCCGCGGGCCTGGGCTTCTTTCAGGAGGGCTTCTTCGTTTTCGCCGAGGAACCATTCGGGGGAGAAGTAGAGATCGCGCGGAATCACGTCTTTTTCCAGGGCTCGGCAGATTGCCCGGTAGCCCTCCGCGATGAAGACGCCTTGCTTGTCGCGGGGCCTTCGGTTGCGGAGCTTGACCAGGTTTTTGATCCTGGGGTTTTGCGGGCTGGAGATTTCTTCGGCGTCAAGCATTTGAGTGAGTCACAATGTAGAATCGAATGTTCTCAGATGCGTCAAGCGCCCGGCCCATATTTTGGAGGGGGTGAAACTGCGCTGATCGCGGGAAACCTGTACGGTGATGGCTCCGATGATCGACAGGCGGGAGAAAAATAGTTTCCCGCTCGTGGCGGGTGGATGATCATTTGAGCGGCGAATAGTGTAAAAACCGGATTTAAAGAGTTGGATCGGATTGGTTACGGTAAAGCTGTGGCAATGAGTAACGTATCGTAGAGGTATGGTAATATCCCTCATCATATTCGCGGGAATCTTGATTCTGACTATTTTTCTTTTCTTGAATAAGAAGAATGAGACCGGATCGCGTGAGGGATTCATGAGAGAAGTCCTCGATAAAGACGTTTTCGTCGTCGAGTTCGACGATCAGAAAGCGACAATCGTCAAGTTTCACGGGATTTCGATGGCTTCGGAAAACGAGATGCTCGATGAGCAGATCTTCAAGTTCCTTCAGGAATGCGTCTGCGGTAATCGAATGGTGGTGAATCCAAAACGAATCGCGATAGGCGACGTAATAATCGGGGAGATCTACTCCTTGTCCGGCGAATACCTCAACGCGGTCATGGTGCGCCAGGGATTCGCCAGATGGGTTCCCTCGGAAGCGGCTAGCGACCGTTTTCTAATGGAGGCCCAAGAAGAGGCGCAAAAAGACCAGGTCGGGATCTGGAATCCAACCGTCCAACGATTGATGGTGGAAAAGTCACGCAACTCGAACCCGGAAGACGACGAGGATCTGGCTACCCGCTCGATAGATCCTGAGGAATACGTGACCAAGGCGGATACCAGCGAATCTAGTTAAGCTGGGATTTTCGTCCGCGAAGGGCACTGAGGAACACGAAGAAGGATTTGATAGCCGCAAAAGTTGGTTTCTTCGAGAATTCGATGGATGGTCTCTAAGAGACAGTCCAATTAGTCGTCGAATCATGCCGTAGGGTC